>JAZUCW010000138.1:0-6157 GCA_045639305.1 Candidatus Scatosoma sp. | reverse complement strand
GTACTGCCAAAATCGGCACGATTGCCAAGAAAATCCACGCAAGCCTCGGGTTGATGATAAAGCTCATCATAATCGCAAACAAGAACTGCAAAGGCACGCGGATAACGATACGCAAACACATTTGATAGGCTTGCTGTACGTTGGTAACGTCCGTCGTTAAGCGGGTAACAAGCGACGAGGTGGAGAATTTATCCACGTTGCCAAACGAGAATTTCTGCACCCTATAAAACAAATCGCGCCGCAAATTTTTCGCAAAACCGCAGCTTGCCGTCGCGGCAAACCGACCTGCCAGAACGCCGCTCGTTAAAGACAAGCCCGCAAGAAAAATCATAATACCGCCGTAGAGAAGGATGTTTTGCATCGCCGCGTTTGCCGAAATTCCGTCCTTGTCGATACTCGTAATCATCGTCGCCATAAAGAAGGGAATTAGACATTCGCAAAGCGCCTCTATCGCCATAAAAATAGGGGTTATGAGCGAAGGTTTTTTATATTCGCGCACGCTTTTTAAAAGCGGGCGAATCAGCCCTGTCGCTTTCGTTTTTGTCGTTTTAGACATATTCGTCTTACCTCTTTGAAAAAGTGTTGTTTTCTTACGATATATATTGTATTCCTTTCTAAAAACAATGTCAACCGTTTGACGATTTTTCGGGCAGTTTTCACGGAAATTTCTTTTTGTGAAAAGAATATATTTAAAAAACGCGCCTTATAAGGCGCGCTCTTTTTTGCAGGTCATATATAGAATTTGATATCGCTTGGCAAGTTCTTTTAAAAGCGTCTTTGCCTGCTCGGTCGTTTTATCGTCCAAATTGACGAACGGATCGTCCAAAATCAGCACGGGCGGTTCACGGAAAAGTGCGTCGACAAGGGCGATACGAAGACAGAACGAAACGAGTTCTTTTTTGCCTGCGCTATACGCACCTAGCGCGTGGAAACGTCCGTCCTCCTCGCAAAAAGGCACGCCGTCCGCATTGAAACGAATCTTGTCCCCCTCTCCGCCGAAAAAGCCGAGATAATACCGACAGCCGCGGGATACGGGATCAAGATAGCGGGACGCCATCGTTTCTTTGGCGCGTAAAAGATATTTTTTCGCCGCTACAATCGCACGGTGGCGTTTTTCTAATCGGGTTTTTTCTTCCTGCAACAAGCTCTCCTCCGCAAGCAGAGCAGAGGCGTTTGCACGGGTCTCCCAAGTTTTAATATCCGCAAGCAATTCCCCCTGCGTACGGGAAAGCTCGTTTTTTTCCGCTTCCGCTTTTTCCTTTCTTGCCTTGCACGCTTCGAACGTTTCTATCGGTCGGGAATTGGCAATTTCGTCCGTATCGGGCGCTTGGGGTTTTAATTCGTCCAGCCTTTCTCTTTCCGTTTGCATAGCGGTTTCCACACGCTTGTACGCCGCCGATTTTTCTTCAAGCAAAGTCAACGAAGCGCGGTAATCGTAAGTCTCTTGGAACGTGAAATTGCTTAAGAAAGCGCGAATCCCCTTTTCAATCGCCGTAAGCCTAGCCGCGCGGTCTTCCTTCTTTTGCAGTTCTTCTTGCATACTTTCTTGCAGTTGCGGCGGGAAGGTTTCCAGTTTTTCACGAAGATTTACCAGTTCGTTTTTCGTTTCCGTATAGTGGTTTTCCATCTCCTCGTTGCGGATAGGCGCGGTTTCTTGGACGCTTGCCTTTGCCCGCCTAGGAAGCACGCGCAGGAACATCGCGAACAACCCCACGAGCCCCACACCCAAAAGGCAAAGCCCGACGACAAGAAGGCTGTCAATCAAAACGCCGCCTGCAATCGAAAGCGCCAACGAAAGCGCAAGAATCCATTTCGTCGATTTGCGTTTTTTCGGCACGATAAGCTCGCCTTTTTCCTTTCGTTTCGTACCTGCCCCCGTCTTTTCCGTTTGAATCCCCAAAGCTACGGCGTAGGAGGAGAGCAATTTTTCCAACCCCTCTTCCTCTTTTTTTAACGCGAGGTAGTCCTTCCAATCCTCCTCCATCGCCAATAAAAATTCTTCTTGCTTTTTCTCTTCCTCTTTCAGTGAATAGTATTCGATAACGGCGGCGCGCAACCCCTCGGTGTTTAAGCGCGCAGGCTCGACTGCGCCGAAAAACCTTTGCAATTCGTTTAATTCGGACTGCAAAGACAAAAAACGGCTTTGCGTCTCTCGATAGCCCTCTTCTCGCACCGCCCGCTCTTTTTGGCGAGTGATTCTCTCCAAGCTTTCGTTACATTCGGCAAGGGTTGCGCTGCAACGCTGCAACGCCGTTTCCACGCTTTCAAGCTTTTTTTGTAAGCCATCTTTTATTTCTTCCGCCCGTTTGCAATCGGCTATTTTTTGCGATATCCCTTCCAAACGCTCGTCTATAAGGTCTAACTTTCCGTTTAGAGGACGGCGTTTGCCACGCAAAGCCTTGTCCGCTTTTTCCAATTTTTCCAAGGCACGGTCAGCGCCGTTTTCCTCTTTTCCGCCCGTACTAAGGAGAGAAAGCAGGCGGGTTTTGATATCGTCGGTAAAGCCGTCGGTGCGGATTTCTCCTTGCGGAATATACACGCTGCGCTTATAACTGTCGGAATCCATTTGAAAGAGAACTTCCCCCAATTTTTCTGCGCTTTCACCAAAATCGTAGCAAGGCATATTGTTTTCGTCGAAAATTTTTACGACGTCGTAGGCGGGCGTTTTTCCAAAAACTCTCTCGATTCTGTACTGCTTTTTTCCGCATTGAAAGGTAAGCGAACCGCCGAACACGCCACCCTGCCACGGCTCGTAACGGGCTCTATCGTTCCCCTCGACGGCGCGCACACGTCCGCCGTCCAAGCCGTACAGCATACACCGCAAAAAGTCCGCAAGCGTGGTTTTCCCCCAACCGTTATCGTTTTTAATAACGGATAAGGGCGCGGAAAGATCGAACGAGCAGTTGATAAATTTCCCAAAGCCCGTAATATGACAGGAAATAAATCTCATAAATCGATATCCTCCCCCGCAAGCGCCTTAAAGCCGATTTCTAAAATTTCCTCCCGTTCCTCTTCGCTTAACTCGTACCTGCCTACCTCTCTCACGAACTCTCCACGTTCGGAAAGGTCTTTTGCAAACGCCGCGTAATCGATAAACGGACGGGACTCGTCCACGATTTTAACAAAGAAGAAACGCTCGGAAAGCCTAGCCGTCAAAAGGGATATATCCTTTCTCAAATCCGCCCTATGCCGTCCTTTTAAGAGGAGTTTTATCATATTTTCTTCCCGTACGTCCGACAAAGCGGCTATTGCCGCCCGTTCGACGTCGTAGTAGTTTTGGCAGGAGGAAACGTCCACGCCGCGCATACAAATTTCCCGCTTTGCAAGAGATAAAAACCTATCGGAGCACAGTTTTCCGTTTTCGATATCCAAAAGGAAGAAACCGCGCGCGCCTACTTCGTCAAAGCCCCTGCCTTCCAAGCATCCGCAATAGCGGTATTTCCCTCGTCCGTCCAAGGGGCTGGCTTTGGGCATAGGGATATGGATATGACCAAGCGCCAAATAATCGATGGATTTGTTTTGCAAGCGGGAAAGTCCGCCCTTTTCCCCCAAGGAAAATTCGCCGTGCGCCATTACGATATTATAGCGCTCCGTTCTCAAAGAAAGACGGGAAAGCGCGCCCTCGTCCATGAACCTGCCGTCAATGCCCGTTATCGTAATATTTTCGGGCAAATCGTAGCTTTTCCAAGCCCGCGTATCAGAAAAGAGATATAAATTTTTCGGAAGCTCGTCCGTATACGCAAACGATTCGTCGTGATTGCCGCCGACGTAGAAAAAGCAAACGGGCGCCGCCGCTGCCATCGCGGAAAACGCCGCTTGATAGACGGATTTTGCCACCTTTCCCCCGTCGAATAAATCCCCAGCAATTAAAACGGCAACGATACCGTTTTCGCGCGCGTAAAGACACAGACGGCGAAAACCGTCCGCTAGTTCTGCGCCGCGAAGCGCCGCTTTTTCTTTGGGCAAGCCTTGTAACGCCGAGCCCAAATGAATATCCCCCGTATGTATAATTTTCACTTCTTTACTCCTTTGTTATAGTATACCATAACACAAAGAAATTGTAAATAGCAAAATCGAAAATTTGTTCGTTTTTTGTTGAAAAAAATAAAAAGCCGCGCGAAAATCGAACGGCTTTTATGATATTCGTCTCGTACCTGCCCCCTGCTAATTAACGAAGCACAAAATAAATCACGAGAAAAATCCCCACAAGGACGATACCCAACGCGAGACGCACCGTTTTGCGGGTTTTGTCGTTTATCGGCTGGTATTCGCTGTATCCGCAGACGGGGCATTTCTTTCCCCTTATCGCCGAACGGCAGCGAGGACAAATCGCGCAAGGATTGCCCTCTTCGTCCACGGCGTAACCCTCGCTATTTTGCGTAGAGAGCAGCTCCGCGTCCAATTCGGCAAGGATGCGGCGTTCTTCTTCCTTTCTTTCTTTTCGTGTTTTTCTTGCCATAATAACCTCTTAAAGTAGCGTTTCAAAAACGCGGAGTACCGAGTCCGTCAATCTGCCCAGCAGGTTACGCTTGGTGTTCTCTAAGGTGCATTCTTTGGAGACGAGGAAGGTTTCCTCACAGTCTCGTTTTACCTCTAATACTGCTTTGCAGCCGGAAAAATATACGGCGTTTTCAAAGTGAAGATACAAACTGCGATAATCAAAATTGATCGTCCCCACCACCGCGCTTTCATCGTCGCAAACAAGGCTTTTCGAGTGGATAAACCCAGGCGTGTATTCGTAAATTCTCACCCCTGCCTTCATCAAAAGCGGATAGTTGGCGCGGGTAAGGCGATACACCGTGCGCTTGTCGGGGATTGCAGGGGTTACGATGCGTACGTCTACCCCGCGGATCGCCGCTCGACAAAGCGCTGCACGCATGGAATCGTCCAAAACGAGATAGGGCGTGAAAATATACACGTATTCGTGGGCACGGTTAATCATATCGAGATATACCGCCTCGCCGATACTCACGCCGTCGAAAGGCGAATCGTCGTAGGGATGGATACGCAACGAAGTCGACGCCGCGCTTTTTAACTCCGTCATGGGCAGGAGATACTCGGAAAGATTTTCCTTTCTTTTATAAAACGCGTTCCACATATAGAAAAACATTTCCGTGAACGAGTTGACGGCGTTGCCTGTGATTTTGACGACGGAATCTTTCCAATGCCCGAACCGAATTTCTTCGCCGATATATTCGTCGGCAAGATTAATCCCGCCCGTAAACGCCGTTTTTCCGTCGATAACGAGGATTTTTTTATGGTCGCGGTTGTTCATTCGCAGCGAAAACATCGGCACGACCTTGTTAAAACTTAAACAACGAATATTTTTATGCAGGCTCTCTAAATAATGATTGTATTTGGGGGGCAGTGTCATCATACAGCCGAAATTGTCGTAAAGAATACGGATTTGTACCCCTTCTTCGGCTTTTTTTAATAGAATCTTCAAAATTTCGCTCCACATTTTGCCGTGGTCGATAATGAAATATTCTAATAAGATAAACTTTTCCGCTTTTTCTAGTTCGGCAAGCATGACGGGAAAGGCTTTTTCGCCCGTTTCGTAGTATTCGACTTCACCGTCGTAAAAGACGGGATATCCAGAAATCTTCACCAAGGAACAACTGACGTCGTCGGCGCGGGTAAGCCGCTCGGGCGTAAGCCGTTTGCCATAAAATTCCTTGACGATTTTATCGTTTTCTGCCTTGGCTTTCGACAGCTTTTTGCTCATTCGCTTGGTAGGTCTACCCTCGCCGTAGAGTAGGTATAAGGGCACGCCGAACACGGGCGCGATTAACACGATAATAATCCAATTGATTTTTACCGACGGTCGTTCGTATTTGTTTAATAGATACAATACCGTAACCAAGGACAAAATCCGTACGACGAGCTGCGTGATAATACCTGCCTGCGATTGATAAGCAAACAGCCACCAAACGAACGCCCAGCCAAGCACTTGTAAAAACACCAACAAAATATACAGATAAAAACGGTTGTACAAAAAGCGTTTATAGCTTCTGTCCTCCGCAACCGTCCTCTCTATCCATTTTTTCTTCCTTTCGCTGAGTTTCTTCATTGCAAATCCTTGTCTTTTATTATATATATAGTATAAAAGTACCCCTATTGTAGCAGTTTTTTCTTTTTTTGTCAAGGTAAAAGCCAC
>JAZUCW010000137.1:0-6178 GCA_045639305.1 Candidatus Scatosoma sp. | reverse complement strand
GTGCTCTTTTTGGGGGCGGGGGATATCTATTACGCGGCGCAATATTTGTTGCGAGAATTGACGTGAAAATTTTGCTTGGATAGAAAGCGGCGAAGAGGGAATCGTTTTGTAAAAAACTCTCCTTTTTCGCCGTTTTTTTTCTTTGAAACTATTGAAAAATTTAAAAAAAAATGTTATAATAAAAAGGTATAGGAAAAGGAGGTGTTTTCCTTGGAAGAAAAAGAGAAAAAAGTAAAAAATAAAAACAAGCAGCCGAAGGAGAAAAAGGTATCCAACGCCGTTACGAAAGAGAGTATTTTGGCGACTGTTGCTTTGTTTTCCGTAATAATATTTTTGATGCTTTGTACCTACGATTATATCTTTGGGGAACTTGGCGTTGCCGTCTACGCAGCCCTGACGGGGTTGTTTGGTTACGCTGCGTATCCGATTCTTTTGTGGGTGGTTTGTCTTTCCGTGGCGGGGCTGCTTGGAAAGCGCCTTTTCAAAAGTAGACGGTTTGGCGTATGCGTTATCGCTTCCGTCTTGTTTGTTACTTTGATTTTACAAGTAGCTACGACCTATTCTTGGTTTGATGAAAGTGGGTATCTTACAAAGTGTTTCCGTGCAGGCGAATCGCTTGACGGGACGAGATTCCCCGTTGCTACGGCAATGGGTTGGTTTGGGGGCGTAATCGTCTATCTTTTGGAAAAATTGCTTTCCAAAGTCGGCACGCTGATTATTCTTTCTCTGTTTGCCGTGTTCTTTTCCTACCTTTCCTTGGTTACGGCTCGAAAATTGTCAAACGAGACTCCCGTACAAAAAGAAACCCAAGCTGCTCCTACGCTGGAAATTCCGCTTTCCACACCTGCGTCGCAGCCTTTGCAAACGCCCGTTGCTACGCAATCGAACGCACAAGCGCTTCCTTTGGAGAACGAGTACGCGAGGGCGGAAGAGCCTACGCCGACCTTTTCGATGCCTTCTTTCAATCAGCGCCCTGGCGTATCCTTGACGGAAGAAACGGCGAGCGCGAGCGCCTTCTCTCCCTTTGCACCTGCGCAAGAAAAAACGGTCGAACCGTCACTGGAAGACCCGCGCGCCTTTCTTTTCGGGGGGACGCCTGCGGAGAATTATCGGAAGAATTTATTATTCGATCCCAATGCAAACGTAAATAAACGCCGTGTAGACGGAGGGGATGCATATACACCCTCGTATACGGACGCGTATCAAAATTACGTTAATAACAATGCAGAGTCCGTGCGTCCCGTAAAGATTGTCAACGATACCGAGCCTTTGCAAAATTATCAAAGCGTAACCTCTTCCGCGCCCGAATATGAAGAACCTGTTCGAGGATTTGAGGAAGTTTCGCCTTTTTCCTCGACGGGAAGAGAAGAACCCGTTTCTCCAAGCTTTACAATGCCAGCAACTCCCGCAGAACCGTCCATGGACAGAACGGGTGGGGAAGAGTATAGACGGCATGATTATATGGATCTTTTCTCGACGTCAAACCCGAACGTGTTTGGCAGAGGAGAAGAAGAAAGGGACACGCCCGCGGCGTTTTCTAACGAGCCTGCCGATCGGTATGGGTTTGAAGAAGTTTCTGATCGCAACCGTGACGAAGACGATTTTGCGCGGGAGGATACTCGAAGCGGGATTCACCTTTTAGACGACGAAGAGGATTCCCGTTCTAATACTTTTGAACGCGATAGAGACGTTTTTCAGTCTTCTCGCGAAGTGGAAGAAAGAGGCGTTACGGATTCTTTATTTACGGATAGAGGGGATACGGACAGAGGCAGCGTATTTGCGCCCGTCGAACAAACGCCGCCTACTCCGATTGTAGAAAACAAACCTGCGGAGAGTAAACCGACTCCGCCCCCGCCCCCCAAACCTCGCGTTATCCGTCCCTCCGTACGGCTACCCTTGGATGATTTGGATTGCCGCGACGTCGAGCCGACGGCAAACCACGAGGAAGTTGAAGAAACGAAAGCGACGATTATTTCTACGTTAGAGGATTTCAAGGTTACGGGCGCGTCGATTGCTTCCGTTACCTTCGGACCTACGGTTACCCGTTATAACGTAACCATTCCTCGCAACATTTCTCCAAAGAAAGTCGTGGCGCTTGATCAATCGATTGCGATTTCCTTGCACTCTAGCGGCGTCAACGTTTACCCTAACTATGAAGACGGGGTTGTCAGCATCGAAGTCCCTAATAAGGATAGACAATTCGTGCAGCTTGGCAGTATGCTTGCGGGCGATACTTTCGTCAACGCGAAGCCCTCCTCGCTGATGTTCACGATGGGGAAAGACGTAGCCAATAGAAAGGTTTACGGGGATATCTCTAAAATGATTCACTTGCTCGTTGCTGGTTCGTCCGGCTCGGGTAAAAGCGTATTCTTGGGCTCTTTGATTATCAGCTTGATTTACAAGTATTCGCCCGAAGAGTTGCGTTTGATTCTTATCGACCCTAAAAAGACGGAATTCGTACTCTATAACGATTTGCCGCACTTGATGATCAACGAAATTATTACGGACGTAAACAAGGCGGTACAAAGCTTGAATTGGGCGATTGGGGAAATGAACCGCCGTTACGGCTTATTCGAACAAATGAGCCGCGCGGGTACGTACGTAGTCAACCTCGATCAATACAACGCACAGCTTGAAAAGAGCAAGCGATTGCCCAAAATCGTTATTATCATCGACGAGCTTGCCGATTTGATGTTGGCGGCGAAAAAAGAAATGGAAGATCGTATCCAAAATCTTACGCAAAAAGCGCGTGCAGCAGGGATTCACCTTATCGTAGCAACCCAGCGTCCGTCCACGGACGTCATCACGGGCGTCATTAAGAGTAATTTGCCGACTCGTGTTGGGTTCTACGTGGCAACGGACGTCGATTCGCGCGTAATTCTTGACCAAACGGGCGCGCAAAAACTGTTGGGTAAGGGCGACTTTTTGTATACGATGCCGGGCATTGCAGCGCCTATCCGTGTACAAAGCTCGTTTATTTCCACGGAAGAATCGCAAAAGGTCGTCAACTTTATCAAGAATAACAACGAAGCGTATTACGACGAAGAAGCGACGGCGTTTATCAATTCCCGCGGCGGGTATGCGGGTGATGACAGCGCGGCGAGCGGTGACGGCGCTATGGTAGATCCGATTTATATCGAAGCGCTTCGATACGTCATTCTCAGTGGCAGCGCGTCTATTTCGATGATACAAAGAAAATGTTCGGCAGGGTATAACCGTGCGGGTAAAATTGTCGAGTGGATGGAAGAGATGGGGTACATTTCTCCCTTCGACGGCGCAAAATCTAGAAAGGTTCTTATTACGCCCGAAGAATTTGAGAGTAAATACGGCCCCTTGCAACCGTAAAAGAATTTTATAAAATAGGCATACAGTTGTCATATTTATTGGGATATACTGTAAGTGAAAAAAGGATAGAAATGTTAGCAAAGAAAAAGTTTGGGGTAATTTCGCTCGGCTGCGATAAAAACCGTGTAGACACGGAGAAATTGCTTGGCTTATTAAAGATGCGTGGATATACGGTAACTTCTTCAATGGAAGATACGCAGATACTCATCGTCAATACCTGCGCTTTCTTGCAAAGCGCAAGGGAAGAGGCGATTGAAACGATTCTCGATTGCGCCGATCATAAGCGGGGCAATTTAGAAAAAATCGTTGTTACGGGCTGTTTGCCGCAAAAGTTTATTACAGAACTATTCGAACCGCTGCAAGAGGCGGACGTGTTTCTCGGTATTAACGATTACGAAAAAATTTTCGAGGCGTTAGAGGAATCGTATAAAAAGGGAGCGCGACAAAATTTCGTGGGGTCGGGTAAGGACGGCTATTTAACCGAGAGGGTTTTAACCACGGACGAGCATTACGCGTATTTAAAAATAGCCGACGGATGCTATAATCATTGTACCTATTGCCTAATTCCAAAGATACGCGGGAAGTATCGCTCCTATCCTATGGAAGAACTTGTGAAAGAAGCGGAAAATCTTGGCGAGCTTGCCGAACTGATTTTAGTGGCGCAGGATACGACTCGTTACGGCGAAGATTTATACGGGAAGAACTCGTTCGTCGAATTGCTCCGCCGTCTCTCGGCGCTTAATAATATCCAAAAAATTCGTTTGTTGTACTGTTATCCAGACGTCATCACCGACGAGCTTATCGAGGAGATTGCAAACAATAAAAAAATTGTCAAGTATATGGATATTCCCTTGCAACATAGCGAAGATAGAGTGTTAAAACTCATGAACCGAAAGGGTACGAGAAAGGGATATTTGGCTCTCTTTGAAAAACTGCGGGAAAGAATCCCTTCTATTGCAATTCGTTCTACTTTTATTTCGGGCTTTCCTACCGAAACGGAAGAAGAATTCGAGGCAATGAAAGCGTTTATAAAAGAGGCAAGGCTGTTTCATTGCGGTTTCTTTGCGTATTCGCGCGAGCCGGACACGGGCGCGTATCGTTTGAAAGGACAAATCCACCACGCCACGAAAAAAAGACGGGTTAAGGCTTTGTATCAAACGCAAGAAACGCTCGCGAAAGAAATTCTTTCCTCGTTTGTCGGGAAGAAGATAGAGGTGCTTTGCGACGGTATCGATTATGATAAAAACTGCTTTGTTGGCAGAGCGTATTGCAACGCTCCGGACATTGACGGTAAGGTGTATTTCCACGCAGGCGAAGCCATGCAGGGGGAATATTACGAGGTTTTGATTGAGAAAAACGATAGCTACGATTTATACGGCCGTACGGACGATTACGAAGGAGAATAAGAAGAAATGAATTTACCCAATAAAATTACGATGGTACGGATATTGATGATTCCCGTCTTTATCGCGGTGTTTTATTTAAATGGGATTTGGAGTTTTGCTTACGGGATGGCGGCGATTATTTTCGCCTTGGCGGCTTGCACCGATTTTTTGGACGGATACGTTGCTAGAAAATACAAGCTTGTAACCAATTTAGGAAAATTCCTCGACCCGATTGCCGATAAAGTTTTGGTTTCGACGGCAATGATTTTGCTTTTGACGATGAAAGACGCGTTGCTTGGCTTTTTGCCCTTTGCGGACGCCGCGTATATCGCGCTTGCTATTTGCGTATGCGTGATTATGGCAAGAGAACTGATTATCAGCGCGTTCCGCCAAATTGCGGCAACCCGCGGTTTGGTGCTTGCGGCAGAGAAACTCGGGAAATACAAAACGACGGCACAAGACGTCAGTCTCTTTGCGCTCTTACTCTCTGCCTCGCTTACCTCTTCGGCGGGGGAAATCGTTGGCTATATCGGTTTAGGGTTATTTGCCGTTGCAACCGTGCTCACCGTTTGGTCGGGGATTTCTTACGTAGTAAAGAACAAACAAGTCTTAAAAGACGCATAAGAAGAGGGGATAGATGAAAAACGCTTGCGTCGTCGTGCAAAAAAGAATAGACCCTGCCAATAAGGGGATATCGTCGGTTCTTCGTGCCTTTGCCGATTTTGGATATTTTTTTGACGAAGTCCGTATACTGTTGCAAAGAGAAACGGAGAAGATAAAAACGACGGTTGCAGAGTTAAAAAAGGAAACGGAAAATATTCTGTTGCTTGTAGATAAATCTGCGTTGACGGTATTAAAGGGCAGTTTTTCAGATTCTTTTCCCGATTCGACGATGAAAAATTCTTTGTCGGGAGCGGGGATATACGCGGATAAAAATACGGTGTTGTTTTTGCTTTCTACGGACGAAACGGACACGGGCGCGGCATACGTGAAAAATGCCTGCATACCGTTTTTGTTGCAACGCCAAGACGTGCGCTTTGATAAATTAATTCTTCGCGCGGTAGGTGCAAACGAACGGCGAGTTATGGGGCTTATTGCGGATTCTCAGACCCTTGGCAAGGGAAATATTACTTGCATGCATACCCGCCGATACGACGAAGACCGCATCGAAATTTTATACGACGATAGAACGCCGAAAATGCTGATTGACGACGTGCTTCGGCACTTTGTCGAAGGATTAGGCGATACCGTGTACGCGCTTAACGACGTTTCCTTGGAAGAGCAGGTGATTTCGCTTTTAAAACTTCGCAAACGGAAAATTAGCGTAGCAGAATCGTTTACGGGTGGGGGGATCGCCAAGCGTTTGACCTCCGTTTCGGGTGCAAGTGCGGTATATTTTGAGGGGTTGAATACCTATCACGAGGACTCGAAACGAAAGCGTTTAGGGG
>JAZUCW010000136.1:0-8642 GCA_045639305.1 Candidatus Scatosoma sp. | reverse complement strand
AAGCATCTAAGCGTGAAACTCGCTTCAAGATAAGGTATCCCTGAAGACCCCTTGAAGACAACAAGGTTGATAGGTCGGAGGTGTAAATGCAGCAATGTATTAGCTGACCGATACTAATAGGTCGTTTGGCTTGATCTCAATAATAAGAAATTGAGAAAGAAAGCTTTTCACTATGAAATCTTTACAAATTCAAGAAAAATCTATAATTTTTACGAGCTTCAAAAAATAAAAAGATATGAAAAATACCTTTCGTGATTGCTATGTAGTTGTTAATCTTCGTGAAAGAAGATTGCTTTTAAGGGCGGGAAAGCCTGAGAAAGCCAAAAGAAGTATATGTACCGTGAAAACGGAATATATAACCATAGCGGTAGCGATAGCAAAGAGGATCCACCTGTTCCCATTCCGAACACAGAAGTTAAGCTCTTTTACGCCGAAAGTACTTGCGAGGTATCGCCGGGAGGATAGGTAGCCGCCGCTTTTCAACTAAAAAGACAACCATTACGGTTGTCTTTTTTCTTTGTTTGAATATCCTATTTGAGCATACCAGGTATGCGTTGAAATTAAAAAAGCCCCGCCAAAAGCGGGGCTGTTAAAGGAACAGAATTATTTAATAACGCCTTTTTTAAGAATGATATTAGCGTATACTGCGCCTTCGCCTGTTGCGATAACGGCGTAGGCTTTTTTTGCGCGTTCGTAAAATTCAAAACGTTCTAAGTTTCCTGCTCGTAAATTGCCATCGTGCTTTTTGGCGATGGCAAAGTATTTGTCCCAGATCGTAGGCGTGGGGTCGCCGTTCGTCGTTTTCATTAAAAGAAAGTTTTCAAGGGCGTAGGTATCAAGAGGAATCAAAGAAAGTACGGCGTCTAACATTTCTTCACCGCCAAGACCGTCCGCGCGAATCACTCGTTGACCGTAGTTTTCTGCGGGGAAGTTACCGTCTGCAATAACGATTTCGTCGCCGTGTCCCATTTCACAAAGGATTTTCAAAAGTGTAGGGCTGACGATTTTCGGGATATTTTTTAACATAGAAAAGCGGTTCTCCTTTTTCTTTTAGTCTACCATATTTTTTTGTAAAAGTCAATGGTTATAATAAAAAAGAGCAAGAATACGATAAAAAAACAAAAAACTGGGGCAGGTACAGGAATATTCAACGCGTACCTGCCCCCGTCGTATATGAAAAGCAATAGGGCAGGTACGCGTTGAGTTGGGAAATCTTGTGGTGGGATAAAAAACGAAAAAGCTGTTGACAAATAAAACGAGGGATGGTATAATAATAACGGTTAGGCTCTTTTTATGTTTACATAAAAAGAAAATTCACCTATAAGAGGAAAACTTTGTTTTTAAAGTAAAGAGGAAATTAAAAAGTATGTACGGACATTTTTTCAAACGGTTTTTTGATATACTCATCAGCTTTACCGCTTTGGTGATTTTGGCGTTGCCTATGCTGATTATCGCAATCGTTATTCGGATAGACAGCAAGGGGCCTGCTATTTTTAAAACCCATCGCGTAGGGAAGAATTGCAAGAGTTTTAAATTTTACAAATTCCGCAGTATGCGCACCGAGGCGCCTGAGGACTGCGCCCCCCGTCTTTTAAAGACGGAAGAGTACGTTACGAAGGTTGGCGCGTTTTTGCGAAAGACAAGCTTGGACGAACTCCCGCAGCTGTTTTGTATCTTGAAAGGGGATATGTCCATCGTTGGACCTCGGCCTGCAGGGCTTTCCGAACAAGATCTTATCGAGGCGAGAGAACGGCACGGCGCAAACAAAGCGACCCCCGGGCTTACGGGTTTGGCGCAGGTTTGTGGCAGAGATATTCTTGCCAGCCACCCCGAAGAAAAGGCAAAGATCGACGGCGAGTACGTGCGCAAGATTACGATGTGGGGTGATATTAAAATTTGCTTTAAGACGATCGGAAAGGTGTTTAGACACGACGGCGTCGTAGAGGGCGAGGCGGCTTTGGAAGAGAAATTGCCTGAAGAAGCGGAAAAGGAATTGGAAGCGGCGGAGATTTCCGAGCGGTTAGAGTTGCAAGCAACGCACGCGGCGGAAGGGTTGCAAGAAACGGACGGCTCGTCCGAGGCGGCCGTATAAGCCGTAGGAGGTACGAATGAACGATTTAGTGTCGATTATTGTTCCCAACTATAATTCGGAAAAGTTTTTAAAGGAAACGATAGATAGCGTCCTTGCACAGACGTATGAAAATTGGGAGCTTTTAATCGTAGACGATTGCTCGACGGACGGTTCGGTAGAGATTATACGTTCGTATAAGGATTCTCGAATCGTATTGTATGAAAATGAGACCAATTGCGGTGCGGCGTATTCGCGTAATGTTGCGTTGCAAAAGGCTCGTGGGAAATGGATAGCTTTTTTGGATAGCGACGACCTTTGGACGGAAGAGAAGCTGGAAAAACAGGTTGCGTTTATGGAAGAGAATAATTATCTCTTTTCTTACACCGACTACGAACGCATTGACGAGGATTCTAATCCGTTGGGCGAAGTAATAGTCGGCCCTAAAAAAATAGGTCGGCGGAAAATGTTTCGGTACAACTATTTAGGTTGTTTGACGGTCATGTACAACCGTGAGGCGTTGGGACTTTTTCAGGTGGAAAACGAGATCGGCAACGGGCGCAACGATTACGCCTTGTGGTTAAAGATTTCGAGGAGCGCAAAGTGCTACCGCTTAAACGAGACGTTGGCAAAATACAGAATGAGGACGAGCTCCCTTTCGCACGGTTCGTTTAAGAAGTTGATACGTTATCAATACCAATTGTTTCGGATTTCCGAAAAAATGAATCCGATTCGGGCGACGTACCACGTATTTTTAAACTTATTTTTCGGGACACTGAAAAAGGTTTTCTATAAAAGCAAAAGATAAAGTTTTTGCGAGGGGAACGAGGCTATGAGATATTCTCCTAAAAAATTGCTCAATCATATCAAGTGGTCAGACATAGGACATTTTTTCCTGTGTCTGTTCGTCTTTCCTTGGGCAATTTGCGCAAAGCTGTTTTTGCGCGGATATTGGCTGGTTTGCGAGGATAAAAACGAGGCGCGGGACAACGGGTATCATTTCTTTAAATGGGTGCGCGTCCATCGTCCAAAACAGAAAATTCTGTATGCGATTTGCAAAAAATCTCCCGATTACGACAAAGTAAAAGGACTGGGAAAAGTCATCGGGTACGGGACGATTTCTCATTGGTTTTGGTATCTCGTGGCGGATAAAAATATCAGTTCGCAAAAGGGCGGAAAACCTAACGCGGCGGTCTGTTATTTCTTCGAGGTCGTTTTAAAATTACGCAAGAAAAACCGCGTTTTCTTACAGCACGGTATCACCGTCAGCAACGGGACTTGGCTCTATTATAAAAACACGGGCTTTTGGCGGTTTATTACGGCGGCGAAGGACGAACACGACTACGTAACGGCGCAGTTTGGGTATCCGAAAGAAAACGTAAAGCTTTTAGGATTTTCCCGCTTTGACGCGCTGCACGATATCGAGATAGATAAGGACTTGATTTTGGTAATGCCCTCGTGGCGGCAATGGCTGGGCAGAGAGTCGCAGGAAAACAAAAACCTCGACTTTACCACGACATCGTATTATCAGCATTGGAACGGATTTTTAAACAGCGAAAAATTAAAAGAGCTTTTAGAAAAGCACGATAAAAAATTGCTGTTCTATCCCCATCGCAATATGCAAAAATTCTTGCGGCATTTCTCCGCAAACTCCGATCGTATCGAAATTGCCGACTGGAAGAAGTACGACATACAGGCGCTTTTGAAACGCGCGGCGCTTATGATTACCGATTATTCGAGCGTCTTTTTCGATTTTTCCTATATGTCCAAGCCCGTTATTTTCTATCAGTTTGACGAGCGGGAATTTAGAGAAAAACAGTACGCCGAGGGGTATTTCGATTATCATACTACCGTTTTAGGGGACTTTGCTGCAACGGAAGAAGAAACGCTGGATTTGTTAGAAAAACAGTTGCAAGACGGGCTTTCCTTGGGCAGCGAAGAGGTGACGAGAAGTTTTTTCCCGCTTTGGGACAAGCATAACAACGAACGTATTTACGAAGAGATAAAGCGAAAGTAAGGAACGAAAGAAAAATGGTGGATAAGATTTTGCAATTTTGCAAAGACGAGAGAAAACGGGATAAGATCTTTCAATATACGGCGTATGCCTATTTAGGCTTGCTTACGATTCTTATCCTATTTTTCCGTACTTTTTTTGCGATGCCGGATTGGTTGGATAGGTTGTATATAAATCTCGCGGTGGCAACTTTATCCGTTGCAATAATTTTGCATGCCCCAGAAATTTTTAAAGATAAATATTTGCTGATTCTTGCCGCGGGCTTATTCGTTTTTTTAATAACGTCCTATTGCCTTCGGGGAACGGGAATGGAATATATACGGAATACGTTACTTTTCTTAGGAACGCTTGCGATACTTCCGTATATAAAATTGGATAAAAAGTCGATTTGGATTTTCTTAACGGCATACGTTGTACATTTTTTAATCCTAGTTGTTTTTGCTCGTCGTTCTTGGCAGGATACGGACGCTGTCATTTATCGAATTAATGAAAATATAACTTCCTACGTTTGTTTTTTTGCGGGTGCGCTTTTATTAGGGCTTGGCTCGATTATTAAAAACTGGAAACTCCGTGCTAGTATGTACCTTTTGGCGATTGCCTGTATGGGGACGCTGCTTTTGTTTGGGGGCAGAACCTCTATGATTGCCGCAATATGTTTCGGGGTCTACTTTATTTTGAAAGGACTTTTCTCCAAACTGAAAATGCGGGCGATAGAAATTTTCGTTGTCGTTATCTTCGTTTTTGGAATTGCGTTTGCTTATTTCTATGCGGAGATATTGTACAACTGGATGGGCGCAGAAGGTTTAAAATTCTTCGGGAAAGACGTTTTTACGGGCAGACAGCGCGTATGGTCGGACGCATTTTCTCAATTGAAAGGAAACGTGCTCTTTGGACTTGGTTACGATTTCGTCACGGAATACAATCAGCAAGGCGTGGTAAAGACGGGTATCAATTTGCATAGCCAACCGATGGGCTATTTGGTTACGTTTGGTATATTTGCGTTCTTGTTCTATACGTTGTTATTGGCGCGATTGACGGTCAAAACGGGCGCGGGAAAAAAGATAACGGTTGGGTTTTTAATTGCCACGATAATAAGCTCGTACTTCGAACCTTGCCTTTTTTCGACCCATATTATTATTTATCAGCCTATCGTATTGATTTTATTATATCAATTTGACGCAAAATTCGCAAAGAAAGGGAGAAAAACTTTTGCTATGCAAAATAAAGAAGTATCAACGGGCGAAGCCGCTCGGCGCACGGATAAAATCAGTGTTATCGTACCCGTATACAACATCGTTCATTATTTGGAAGAATGCGTGAATACGATTTTAAAACAGACGTATCCTCATTTGGAAATCATTTTGGTTGACGATGGTTCTAAAGACGGTAGCGGCGAGCTTTGCGACCGATTGGCGGAAAAGGATCCTCGTATCCGCGTTATCCACAAGGAAAACGGCGGAGTCAGTCTTGCGCGAAACGTCGGGCTGGACAATGCGACGGGGGACTTCGTTGCTTTCGTGGACGGGGACGATTACGTGGACGAGCGAATTTACGAGAAGTTACTCTGTAAAACCTCGGACGGAGAGGACGCCGTATTTTGCCGTTTCGAGAAAAATTCTTCCGACGGTGGTGTTTTAAAATATTACGAACTTTCTTTGGGGGATTTGGTGGAGAATCCGAAAGAGTTGACTCCGTTTATGATGTTTGATTCCCGCAAAGAGGGGGATACCGTATATACCCACAATATTCACGGGGCAATTTGGCGTACGCTTTTTAAACGGGAGATTATCGAAAGAGAGCATATCCGCTTTTATCAGGACGTAAAAATCGGCGAGGATAAAATTTTCGTCTTGGAATACCTGTCGCATTGCCAAAAATGCGCGTTGGTTGATGAGTATTTATATCATTACCGCATCGACAGATTGGATTCGGCGATGACGAAGCTGCACGAAGATTACGAGCGTTATTATCAACGCGGAATCGAGCATTTGCAGGGGTATACCCGTTTTCTGGAGAATAACGGAAAATTAGAGTCTGCGCAAAAAGAAAAGTATTATATTTTGGAAAAATTCGATTTTGCGTTTAATTTCTTGATTAAAATGCTTCGCGCAACCAAGGATAAAAAGGCGGTTGCGGCGCGCTATCAAGAAGACCTATTTTTGCAAGAAGCTATTCAATCGGTTACCGTAAAAGAGTTGAAAAAGGTAGGGTATTCCTTTAAGCGTATACTTCCTACGGTATTGATGAAACGGCGTTGGTTCGGTATTTTAAAGCTTGTATCTAAGTAATCGGAGGAGAAGACAGTGAGCGGCTCTCGTGTGGGAAAATCAATTAAAAATACGAGTTTCGGTATGATCGGTATGGCGGTCAGTTTGGTGGTGCAATTTATTGCGCGCACTATATTTATCAAGCTACTCGGCGACGAATACAACGGTATCAACGGGCTGTTCAGTAATATTCTATACGTATTAAATTTGGCGGAGCTTGGTGTGGCGTATTCGATTGCGTATGCCCTGTATGCGCCGTTGCAGGATGAGAATAGGGAAAGAGTCAGCGCAATTATGAATTTCTTGCGAAACGTCTATTACGTTGTCGCAATCGTCGTTGCGGTTGCAGGTTTGATATGTACGCCCTTTTTGCAGTATCTAATCAAAGAAGATTTATCGGCGATGCCTTTTGCCTTACAGCAAATCCGTTCCTATTTCTTGATTTATTTGGCAAATACCGTTTTTAGTTATATTTGGTCGTATAAACGCACCTTAATTACAGCGGACCAAAAAGCTTACATGATATCCAACGCCGACAATATTGGCAATATAGCGATGTACGTTATACAAATCGTTCTGCTGTTGATTTGGCGGAATTATTATTTGTATTTGGGGTTGATGCTGGCAAAAACGATAGGTACCAACGTTATCCTTACCTTGATTGCAGACAAGAAATACCCGTACTTAAAAGAGAATAAAAAATTAAAAATCAGCCGTGAGGACAAACTAAAAATCGCCAAAAACGTTGGCGCGTTGTTTTTCCATAAGTTCGGTAGTGTTGTTATTTACGGAACGACGACGATTATTATTTCCGCGTTCGTCGGGGTTATCGAGGCGGGATGGTATTCGAATTATCTGTTAATTGTTCACGCCGTAGCTTCCTTTATCAGTATTATTTTCAATTCGATTACGGCAAGTGTTGGCAATTTGTGCGTAACGGAAGGGGTAGAAAAGCAAAAAGAAGTTTATAACCGCGTATCGTATGCGTCGAACGCCTTGGTTGTTTTCAGCTTTGTCTGTTACGTCGTACTGTTTAACGATTTCATTAAAATTTGGGTTGGCGGAGATAAAATTTTCAGCATTTACGTAGTCGTAGCCATTGCGGCAAACGCCGTTTTAACCACGCTGCGCCAAGCCACGAACACCTTCAAAAATGCCAAGGGGTTATTTGTTAAGGACTGGTATAAATCCATTGTCGAGGCATTTGCGGGGATAGGACTCGCCGTTGGGTTCAGCTATGTTTGGGGTACGTTCGGGGTTGTTTTCGGGTACCTGCTTTCCTCGCTTTTAATCGCGTTGCCTATCGAGGTAATCGTATTATATAGATACGGATTTGAGGATAAAGTAAAAGGCGCGCTTTTACAGTTTCTTTCGATGGCGTGGACGGCGTTACAAGCAGGCGCTATTGCGGCATTGTTATATTTTGCGACCTCGTTCTTCCCCGGTGGAATCTTGTGGTTTATTTTAAAGGCGGTAATTTGCGCAGTATGTTCGATTGCGATTTACGTTCTGCTTTCCTTTAAAACTAGGGAGTTCCGTTATTATAAAGGGCTTCTTTTATCAGCAAAAAGGAAAATGTTCAAAAAATAATTTTAAATGCAAACAAAAACTCCCGACGGGAATTTCCGTCCGGAGGTTTATCATATTCGTTTTCAATTAAAACGCTTTGCCAGCCGAGCCAAGCACGTTGACGATCTTATGTTTTACCATTTCTTTCATCATCGCGCGCGCGTCGCCAAGGTATTGACGAGGGTCGAAGTGGCCGGGGAATTCGCTGTAATGCTTACGGATAGCCGCCGTGAACGCAACGCGAAGGTCACTGTCGATGTTGATTTTGCAAACCGCCATTTGCGCCGCTTTTCTCAGTTCCGATTCGGGGATACCGATTGCGTCGGGCATGTGGCCGCCGAATTGGTTGACGATAGCAACCTTGTCCTGCGGTACGGAGGAAGCGCCGTGCAATACGATGGGGAAACCGGGCAATCTGTTGCCGATTTCTTCCAAGATATCCAAACGGAGTTTGGGGTCCTGACCGGGCTTGAATTTATAAGCGCCGTGCGAGGTGCCGATAGCAATCGCAAGCGAGTCGATACCCGTTCTTGCGGTAAATTCTTCTACTTCGTCAGGCGAGGTAAAGTGCGCGTGTTCTGCGGAAACGTTTACGGCGTCTACGATACCTGCGAGGGTACCAAGTTCTGCTTCCACAACAACGCCGTGGACGTGTGCGTATTCAACGACTTTCATCGTGATAGCGATGTTTTCTTCCCAAGGATGCGAAGAAGCGTCGATCATG
>JAZUCW010000135.1:0-6092 GCA_045639305.1 Candidatus Scatosoma sp. | reverse complement strand
CTTTTGCAAGGAGTGGGGGATACGATTCGGGTTTCTCTCACCGACGATCCGATAAAAGAGGTGTACGCGGCAAAGCATATTTTGCGGGCGTGCGGGAAGGACGAGGAGTTCGTTGAAGTGGTGTCTTGTCCTACTTGCGGGCGTTGCGCTTGGGAGAGTATGGACCTGGCAAACAAAGTAACTTCGTTCGTGCAAGGGTATAAAAAGCGAGCAAAAATCGCCGTAATGGGTTGCGTAGTCAACGGGCCTGGTGAGGCGAGAGACGCCGATTTGGGGATTGCAGGCGGCAACGGGTCCTGCCTTATCTTTAAAAAAGGCGAGCCGTTTAAAAAGGTGGGATTAGAAACCGCCGAAGAAGAATTTTTGAAAGAAATAAGGTTCTAATTAGATGGTGAGTAAGGTAGAGGAGTATCTTTCGAGGATACGACAATTAAACGGACTAAAAAACGCGATTTTATGCGGGATTACCGTGGAGAAAAAATCAGGCGAGGCGGAGTTTTTCTTGGTGACGGATAAGGCGTATTCGTCGGCGGAAGAGGCGCAGGCGAGAGAGATTGGCGCGGAATTTTTGCCCAGCGGGTTTTCTTCTACGGTAAAAATCGTAAAGAGAGTGCCTGACGTTGAAACGATCAAAGAGAAGATTTTTTCGTATATGCAAAAGAATTTCCCCGCCGCTGCGGCGTTTTTAGAACCGGAGAGCGTCGAGGTGGAAATGCTCTCATCCGGTGCACATTTTTACGTGGATATCGCCTCGGGGGAACAGTCCCTTTTCTCGTCGGGAAGAATATTGGATGAGGTAAGCAGGTATTTGATGAGCGGATTTTGCGGCAGTTTTTACGGCAACGTTCGTATCGTGGAAAAAGCGCCCCTGGATACCTCGATTTTAAACGAAATTCCCGAGGATAAAGAGGAGATTGTGGCGGTGGAGATTCGCCGTTTCCCCGTATGCGAATATCAAAAAATCGACGGGGCGGATTTTCCTATTGACCAAGCGGTATATATGGCGGATTGCCATCAGCTTGAAGAGCCCTATTCCGTTTGCGGAAAAGTTACTTATATAGAAGAAATCAAATATCTTCGCCACAACGAAAAGACGGGCGAGGACGTAGAAAAGACGCGGTTTTCCGTATCGATTACGGACGGAACGGCGAATCTGCGTACGACCTATTTTCCGAAGAAAGCAACGGTGGAAAAGGTGCGTGAAATCAAGATAGGGGATAGTATCGTTATTACGGGCGAAAACGAAGAGTATAGGGGTTCTCGTTCTTTCAAGGCGGCGAAAATTAACTACGGGCAAGCGCCCAAAGGGTTCGAGCCTGTGGCGAGAAAAGGGAAACCCGTACCGAAATTCTATCATACCGTTTTCCCCGAGCCGTATACCGATTATAAACAGACGGGACTCTTTGACGATGATAGAAAACCCGAGGATTTAAAAAATTCTGTTTTCGTTTGTTTCGATATCGAAACGACGGGGTTAAACAACAACCCTGCGATGGGCAGAATGGATAAAATTATCGAGCTTGGTGCGGTGAAAATCGTAAACGGGGAAATGGTGGAAAAATTTTCTTCCTTTATTGCTTGTCCCGACCGTCTTTCCAAAGAGATTGTCAATTTGACGGGGATTACCGACGCCGACCTCGTTGGCGCGCCCGAGGTGGATAAGGTGCTGGCGGATTTCTACAAGTTTACAGACGGCGCTTTGCTCGTTGGGCATAACGTCGGGTTTGACTATCGATTCGTGCAATATTACGGCGAACAGCACGGGTATATGTTCGATAAAAAGCAGTACGATACCCTCGCGCTTGCCCAAGAGGTTTTGCGTGGGAGATTGGCAAATTATAAACTCAATACGGTTGCCGAGCATTACGGGTTTACTTTCAACCATCACCGCGCCTTTGACGACGCGTGCGTGACGGCAAAGGTGTTTATCGAGCTGGTGAAAGCAAAGGGCGGTTTGTAATAAAGATTTTAAGATAGGGCAGAACGGCAAGGTGAGGAATTTTTTTGAAAAATTACCGCAAAATGCTTGCAAATTGTGCGTAACAATGCTATAATGTTAATACTTGATAATACGTAAGGTTTATTGAGAGTGGTTTGCGCCACTCTCAATAATGCTATTAAGGGGTAAAAACGTGAAGGTAAAACCTATTGAAGAGATACAAAACGCCCTGCAACCGATTGCGGACGAATTGTCGATTGAGATCGTGGAAATTGAATTTAAGCAGGGCAGAGAACCTGCGTTGACGGTCTATATCGATATCGAGGGGGGCGTGGATCTTAACACTTGTGAAAAATTTCATAACGCCATCGATCCCGTTTTGGACGAAGTGGACCCGACGTTCGGTGCGCCGTATACCCTCAACGTATCCAGCCCGGGCTTGGATAGACCGCTTAAAACCGACCGAGATTATAAAAAATGTATCGGGGAAAAGGTAGAGGTAAAGCTGTACGCTCCGTTAAAGGGGAAAAAGTTCGTTGAGGCGGTTTTAAAAGGGCACGACGAAACTTGCGTGTATTTAGAGGACAAGGGCGAAGAGCTGAAATTGGAAAAGGCGAAGATTGCCAAGATTTGTCGGGCAATCGAGTTTGATTAATCGACGGATAAAAAATCAAAGATAAATTTACGAAAATTCAACAGGAGACTGAAAACAATGGAAAACAAAGAGTTTTTTGCGGCGCTTACCGATTTGGTAAAGGAAAAAGGCATCAGCGAAGAGGCGTTTATCGCAACGCTTGAAAACGCGCTTGCGTCCGCGTACAAAAAACAGTTTGAAGGCGGGGCGGAAATCGCCGTTTCTCTCAATGCGGAGTTGGGTACGATTGAATTCCGTGCGACTCGTTATATCGTAGAAGAAGTAACGGATAAGGACAAGGAAATTTCTTTGGAAGAAGCGCAGGAAATCAATCCTGCATATCAGGTAGGGGATACCATCGTAAAAAGTTTTATTCCCAAAGATTTCGGGCGTATTGCGGCGCAGACGGCAAAGCAGGTTATTTTGCAAAAATTGCACGAAGCAGAACGCGATAATACCCTTTCCGAATTTTCGGATAAGGAAGGCGAGTTGATGGAAGGGGTTATCCGTAAAATCGACGAACGCAACGTGTACGTAGAAATCGGCGACAAGAAAATCGAAGGCGTTATGCCTCCGCAGGATCGAGTTGCCAGCGAAAGATATGCCGTCGGCGATAAATTGAAGGTGTTTGTAAAACGCGTCAAGAACAACGGCAGAAATTCGCAGGTGGTCGTATCCCGTACGGCGCAGGGCTTGGTAAAGAAACTCTTTGAAGAACAAGTACCCGAAATTGCGCAAGGGATTGTAGAGATTAAAGAAATCGCGCGTGAGCCTGGTCATCGTACCAAGATGGCGATTTTGTCCAACGACGCGCGTGTAGACGCTGTCGGCGCTTGCGTTGGTAACCGCGGTGCGCGCGTTAATGCGGTCGTGGAAGAACTCGGCGGAGAAAAAATTGATATTATTCTTTGGAACGAAGACCCCTTGGCGTTTATCTATAAGGCGTTGTCGCCTGCAACGGTACTCTCCGTAACGGCGCGCGGTGAACGCAGCGCTATGGCAATCGTGCCCGACGACAAGCTTTCGTTGGCGATTGGTAGAGACGGACAAAACGCACGTCTTGCCGCTCGTTTGACGGGCTGGAAGATTGACGTTAAGAGCGCATCTTCCCCTGAAGCTGCCGAAGTTTTGGCTTCGATTGAAAACGAAGAAACGGACGAAAGCGAAGAATAAGCTTTTGAAAGGAGACGGGTATGCCGAAAGAGAGAAAAGTGCCCTTGCGTATGTGTATTGCTTGCCACGAGATGAAAAGCAAGCGGGAAATGACGAGGGTTGTAAAAAGCGCGGACGGGGAAATTCGTTTAGACCCGACGGGGAAAGCGCCCGGACGCGGGGCTTACGTTTGCGGTAAGGAAGATTGCTTGAAAAAATTGCAAACGAAACGCTTGTTAAACCGTGCCTTTTCTTCGGACGTATCCGCAATGGTATACGCAGGATTCGAGGAGGACGGCGTTGGAAAAGAATAAGCTGGAAACCTACCTCGGTTTTTGTGTCCGTGCCGGCAAAATCGTGTTCGGCGCGGAAATGATAGAAAGACAAAAGAAAGGAATTAAACTGCTGATCGCCGATGGCGGCGCAGGGAAAAATTCTTTGAAACCTGCAATAAACGCGAAGGAAAAATTTGCCTGTCCGCTCGTGATAACGGCGGAAAATGCTTTGGGCGGATTATTACATCGACCTGCCGTGAAAGTGGCGGCAGTTTTAGACGAACACCTCGCGTCGGCGATAGTTTCTCTCGTCGGCGTTGAACCCCAACTTAAATTATATTCGGGAGGAAACAACTGAACCTATGGCAAAAAAATATGAGAATGTGGAAAAAATATTGGGACTTTTGGACGAAACGCAGCTGGGCGGGCTGCAAAAGCGTCTTTCTTCCACAGAAAAAAGCCTTTCGGAGATTTTAAAGAAACTTTCCGCATTAGAGGCTGATAAAGCGGAACGCGAAGCGGCGGAAGCGGCGGCAAGAGCGCAGGAAGAAGCGCGTATTGCGGCAGAGGAAGCGGCAAAGGCTGCGGCGGCTGCAGAAGCGGAAAAGGCAAAAGAATCCGAACCCGAAACGGAAAAGCCTAAAAAGAAAACGACCAAGAAAAAAGCGGAAGAAGCTGCTCCCGTAGAAGAAATTCCTGCAGCGGAAGAGGCGAAATGCGAACCTGCTCCCGTCGTAGAAGAAGCGAAAGCGGAAGAAAAGGCGGAGAAGGCGGAAAAAGAGGACGAGACGGAAAAGGCGGAACAAAAGCCCGAAACCCGTACGTTCGTACCGAAGGCGCCCGCTGCGCCTGCAGCGCCTCGTGCGCCTAGATATTTCCGCAACGGACAAGAACAAGGCGTATACGTGGCGAAGCCCGGTGCGGAGAATGCGACGGCTACGACCTATCGCCCTCGTCCGACGGGGGATAGACCCGTAAGAAGTGAAAAACCGTTTGGCGCAAAGCCTGCGCTTGGCGGAAAACCTGCGCTTGGCGGAAAACCCGCTCGTCCGATGACGGGGGCTGCGGTTGCTGCGCCCATAGCGCCGACGAGAGATGCCAAGTCCTTCTCTGCGCCTGCAAAGAAGAAGACTTTTGAAAAAACGTATTCGGAAAAGAAACCTCTTTCCAAGCGTACTCTTATCAAACAGCAGGGTATGACGGTGGAGGATTTTGACGAGGATAAGTCGGGTTACAGAAAGATGCGTTCGCCTAAAAAGCAAAAGCATCAAGAAATCCAGACGATTAAGATTGAACACGCAGTCGTTACGACGCAGGAAATTCCTTTGAAGGTCCTCTCTGAAAAATTGGGCGTATCGGCAGTAGAAATCACCAAGCGTCTCTTTAAAGAAGGCATCATGAAAGGGATTAACGATTCGATTGATTACGATAACGCGGCGCTCATGGCGGCAGATATGGGTATCGATCTCGAATATAAACCCGAAAAGACGGCGGAAGAAGTATTGATGGATACCGTCGTGGCAGAAGATGAAAGCAAGCTTGTATCTCGTGCTCCCGTCGTTACCGTTATGGGACACGTAGACCACGGTAAGACTTCCTTGCTTGACAAAATCCGCGCAACCTCCGTTACGGCAGGCGAGGCGGGCGGTATTACCCAGAGTATCGGTGCGTACACGGTTACGGCGAAAGGCAAGCAGATTACCTTTATCGATACGCCCGGTCACGCGGCGTTTACGGCGATGCGTGCGCGCGGTGCGCAGGTAACCGACGTCGTTATCCTCGTGGTAGCGGCGGACGACGGGATTATGCCGCAGACGGTGGAAGCAATCAACCACGCAAAGGCGGCAAACGTGCCTATTATCGTGGCAATGAATAAGATGGATAAATACGAAATCAATCCCGATCGCGTAAAGCAGGAATTGATGCAATACGAACTCGTGCCTGAAGAATGGGGCGGGGATACGATGGTAATTCCCATTTCCGCAAAGACGGGTATGGGTATCGACGAACTCCTTGATTCGGTCAACCTCGTGGCGGAAATGCAAGAACTTACGGCAAACCCCGACCGTCAGGCAAAGGGTACGATTATCGA
>JAZUCW010000134.1:0-5645 GCA_045639305.1 Candidatus Scatosoma sp. | reverse complement strand
GGACGAAGACAACTGCATGGTAGACGTTGCGAAATTCTACATGGAATTTATTTGCGACGAATCCTGCGGGAAATGTACGCCTTGCCGTATCGGTACGAAGAGAATGCTTGAAATCTTGACCCGTATCACCGACGGCAAAGCAACGATGGACGATTTGGCAGAACTCGAAGAAATCGCCAACAACGTCAAGAGTAACTCCCTTTGCGGCTTGGGGCAGACGGCGCCCAACCCCGTACTTTCTACCTTGGCGCATTTCCGCGACGAATACGTTGCGCATATCGTAGACAAAAAATGCCCCGCGCATATTTGTAAAAATCTTATGCAGTACGAAATCGAAAAAGACAAGTGCTTCGGTTGCGGCGTGTGCGTAAAAGCTTGCCCTGCAAACGCGTTTGTTAAAACCGATTATATTGCGCCCGGAAAGCGACTTCCTGCGTACGCCATCGATCAAGAAAAGTGCGTGAAGTGCGGTATGTGTATCGCTTCGTGTAAGTTTAAGGCGATTGTGAAGAAATAAGCGGAGGGTGTGTATATGTCGAAAGTAAATATTAAAATTGAAGGAATTCCTTTTGAAGTAGAAGCGGGCTCGACGATTTTGGAAGCAGCGAAAGCTTGTGGGTTTGAAATTCCCTCCCTTTGCGCGTTCAATCACGGAGAATGTTCGAAAGGCTCCTGCCGCGTTTGCCTCGTAGAGGCGACGGGGGCGAGAGGGCTTGTGGCGGCTTGCGTATATCCCGTTGCGGAAGGTATGGAAATTACGATTTCCTCGCCCAAGGCGGCGGCGGCAAGACGTACTTCCGTCGAATTGCTCCTTTCTAACCATAACAAAAACTGTCAGCAATGCGAAAAGAACGGCAAGTGCGAATTGTTGCACGTGGCAAAGGTTACGGGCGCAAGAGACGATATGTATCAAGGCGAACAGACCCCCGTTACCGTCGATAAAATCAGCCCGTCTATCGTGCGTGATACCTCTAAATGTATCCTTTGCGGCAGATGCGTTGAAAGATGTAAAAATGCGCATGGGTTGGGGATTCTCGGCTTTGAGAAGCGTGGGTTTAACACCATCGTTGCGCCTGCGGAAAACAGAAGTTTTGCTTCCTCGCCCTGTATTCTTTGCGGACAATGCGTTAGCGTTTGTCCTACGGGCGCGTTGATGGAAGTTTCTGAAATTGCCAAAGTGGATGCGGCAATGCAGGCGGGTAAATACGTCGTCGTACAGACGGCGCCTGCGGTACGCGCGGCGCTCGGCGAAGAATTCGATATGCCGATTGGCTCGCTCGTAACGGGTAAAATGGTTTCTGCTCTTAGACGCCTTGGCTTTAAAAAGGTATTCGATACCAACTTTGCAGCCGACCTTACCATTATGGAAGAAGCGACCGAGCTTTTGGATAGAATCGAAAATGGCGGGAAATTGCCTATGATTACCTCTTGTTCGCCCGGCTGGGTTAACTATGCAGAGTACAACTACGGCGACCTCTTGGGGCATTTGTCCTCTTGTAAATCCCCCCATGAAATGTTCGGTGCGATTTTAAAGAGTTATTATTGCGAAAAGAACGGCATTGACCCCAAAGATATATTCGTCGTTTCGATTATGCCTTGTACGGCAAAGAAATACGAAAAAGGCAGACCCGAACTTTACGTCAACGGCTTACAGGACGTAGACGCCGTATTGACGACGAGAGAACTCGGCAAACTTATCAAGCGTTCGGGGATAAACTTTACCAAACTTCCCGATTCAGCCTTTGATAACGATATCGTAGGCGAATACACGGGCGCAGGCGTTATCTTCGGTACGACGGGCGGCGTTATGGAAGCGGCGCTTCGTACGGCGGCGTTTAAGCTGACGGGCGAAGAACTCGACCCCGTTGCCTTGAAGGCGGTAAGAGGGCTCGACGGCATTAAAGAGGCGACGTATACCTTGGCGGGAAAAGAAATTCACGTGGCGGTTGCACACGGTATGAAGAACGCCAAAGTCTTGTTGGACGAAATCCGCGAAGGGAAGAGTAAATATCATTTCATCGAGATCATGGGTTGCCCCGGCGGCTGTGTTGCAGGCGGCGGTCAACCGTACGTAAAACCTTGTTTCTTGCCTAACGAGGATGCGGATATTTTGGATACCTTCCGTCAAAAACGCGCGGCGGCGCTCTATCAAGAGGACGAATCGAAGGCACTTCGCGCTTCGCATAAAAATCCTCAAATCACGGAGCTTTACGAAAGCTATTTGGGACGTCCCAATTCGCACAAAGCCCACGATTTACTGCATACCACGTACGCAGCAAAAGAAAAATATAGCGATTAATAAAAACGAGAAAGGACGGGGAAAGCCCGTCCTTTTTTCTCCTAATTTTACCAAAGTACTTGCTTTTCTTATCTTCGTATGCTATACTGTATACGATATAGGAAAGGAAAAAGAAAAGAGGAAAGCAAATGGAATTTTTACGAAAAGCCAGAAACAGCAAAAGCATTCAGCAGGTATGCGCCTTTTTAGACGGACCCTATTATCCGTTGGCACTTGCAGGCGTTTTATTGGCGTTTTATATGCTGTCTTTGCCGATGGTCGGGTTGGCGGTCGGGCTTGCTTGCTTGGGCTTTATTTGCCTCTTTTGCGAGGATACAAGACCTGCCTTGGCGACGGTTTTGTTGGCGGTGTTTGGGATGCAGTATAAGTACGGGGCGGCGGCGTATTATTCTAGCGGTGCAATCGTGGTGTACGCCTTATTCGGTTTGCCCGCTTTGTTTGCGCTCGTTTATCGTTTCGTTGCTTTCGAACGGGTACGGGAAAAACGCCCGCTGATGATCGGTTTTTTGGTGTTCGGCTTTGCGCTTTTTGCAAGCGGTTGGTTTAGCGAATATTACAGCTTGTTGTCTTTCTTGTACGGCTTGATGCAGGCAGGCAGTTTCTTGTTTGTCTACCTTTATTTCTCGTATACGATGAAGCATAGAGAGGACAATATTTTGTACCTTGCCCGTCTTTTTGCGGTCGCAATCGCTTTGATTTCCGTGCAGATCGGGTTCTTTTATGCGACGAGATATACGGCGGGAACGCCGCTGGATAGCGATTGGAAGGATAAGCTGTGGCTCGGTTGGGGGATTTCCAATATGGTCGGCGAAACGCTCGCAATGCTTTTGCCCGCCTTGTTCTATCTCATCTATAAAGAAAGACGCGGGTATTTGTATTATATTCTCGTCTTGGTATGCTTGGTCGCAATCTATTTCACGTTTGGTCGCGGAGCGCTCGGTTGCGCGGTAATCGTTACCGTGGCAGGGGTCCTTGTTAACTGTTTCGTAGGAAAAAATCGACTGATTAACCTAATCCTCGTTGGCGCAGGCGTGGTGGGCGTGGTTGGTGTCGTCGTGTTCCTGCTCGTAACGGGCAAGATGGCGGGGCTTCTCACCTTCTTTACGAGCGTTGGTTTGGACGATCGAGGCAGAGTGGAAATGTGGGCGAACCACGTTTGGCTGTTTACCGAATCTCCTATCTTTGGCAGCGGGTTTATGGCGTATCGGCAATTGGCGCTTGGTCCGCAGCTCAATGCGCACAATACCCTTTTGCAAATGCTTTCCAGCGCAGGTTTGATTGGGCTTGGTTGTTATTTGTATCACAGAGTTCAAACGATCGCATTGTTTGTGAAGAAACCAAAGCTTGACCGTCTGTTTATGGGAGCTTGCATTTTGACGGGCTTGGTGGCGTCGTTGATAGGACCGCTGGTATTCCGTTTCTATTTCGCGTTTTATTATTCGGCGATTTTGCTTGTCGTGGAAAAATCGGTGATAGCAGAAAAGAACGAGCAGAGGGCAACACAAAATTTGTCTGCCTTGAATAAAAAAGAAGACTAACTAGGAGAGAAAGAATGCAATACGTACAGGCGACGCGTGTCGTACACGCAGAGGGCGTAGAAAACGCCGAGACTTTGTTGATAGAAAAGCCCTTGCAGATTGGCTTGGCAGAGAGAAATTGCGCCGTTTTAAAGGGTAAAGCAAGCGTTATTTTGGATTTCGGACGGGAATTGTCGGGTGGCGCGCGTATTTTCACCTTTAAAACCGAGGGCGAGAAAAAAGTTCGCCTGCGTTTTGGCGAATCGGTCGGGGAAACTTGTGCCGAGGTGGATGGCGGCAGAGGATACGGCAAAGCGACCAACGACCATTCCTTGCGCGATTTTTGCGTGGAATTACAAAACTATTCGGATATGACCTTTGGGCAGACGGGCTTTCGGTTTTTGCGTATCGATTCGCTGTCGGAAAACAGCGTTTTTACGATAAAAACGGTGGTGGCGGCGGAAGATACCGATGTGCGGCCGCAGCTTGGTTCGTTTGAATGTAACGACGAGCTCGTCAATAAAATTTTCGATACCGCGGCGTATACCCTGCGTTTGTGCTTGAAAAACGGGTATATTTGGGACGGTATCAAACGGGACAGATTGGTTTGGATTGGGGACTTGTACCCCGAAATGCGCGCGGCGCATTGTCTTTTCGGGGACGTGCCCGAAACCTTGCGTTCGCTTTCCTTCGTCAAGGACGAAACGCCGTTGCCCGCTTGGATGAACCATATTCCGTCCTATTCGCTTTGGTGGCTGACGATTCTTGCGGACGAATATGCCATCAACGGGGATAAAAATAACTTCATCTCGTACCTGCCCTATATCAAAGACTTGATTTCGCAGATTTCAGAACAAGTCAACGAGGATGGAAGTTTGTGCTTTGATTGGAATTTCGTCGACTGGCCGACCAATTACGTCGGGGGCGAGCCGATAGAAAAGAAAGAGGACAGCGCCGTGGGCGTAGCCTATTTGATGCAGATTACGATGCGAAAAATTATCGGCTTTTTGTCCGATTTTGGTGAGGACGTTTCCCTTTGCCAGGATATTTTACGCCGTTTGGAACGGGCGGATTTACAGGTAAAACGGTATAAGCAGATTGCCGCGCTCGGCGTTTGGGCGGGCGATAACTCGCTTAACAACAAGGAAAAATTGCTTGCAGGCGGCGCGCGTGGGTTGTCGACCTTTATGTCCTATCCGATTTTGACGGCGGTGGCTTCGTACGGCGAATACGAAGAGGCGCTGTCGATGATGAAGGAATACTACGGCGGCATGCTTTCCGTGGGGGCAACGACTTTTTGGGAGGATTTTGACCTGGATTGGTTGGAAAACTGCGGGCGTATCGATGAAATGCCGCAAGAGGGCAAAGTAGATATCCACGGGGATAAAGGGGCGTTTTGCTATCTTGGCTATCGACATAGCCTTTGCCACGGCTGGGCAGCGGGCGTAGTGCCCTATTTGGTGGAAACGGTTGCGGGTATCAAGCCGATGGGGGTTGGTATGCGCAAGATAAAAATCGAGCCGAAATTAAGCGGTTTGGAATACGTGAAGGTAAAGTATCCTACGCCTTTTGGGGTATTGAGTATAGAACATCGTTTGCAACCGGACGGAAGAACGGTAACGAGCGTATCTGCGCCCGCGGGCTTGGAAATCGTACAATAAAAGACAAACGCGGCACGGGGAAAACCCGTGCCGTTTTTATGCAAGAGGGGATGAAAAAATAAAAATTAAAATATTTTTTTCATAGAATGGGGGATAAATCATTGACAAAGTATAAAAAATTTGGTATACTACGTCAGTAAATTGAATATGGCCCGTTGGTCAAGCGGT
>JAZUCW010000133.1:0-7374 GCA_045639305.1 Candidatus Scatosoma sp. | reverse complement strand
TATAATTATTTCGTATGGTTTAAAAGGGAGTCTGTGCCTTTTCTCCATACCCACATCTCGAAAATCTATAATTATACGGAGTTATTATGAGAAAATACTTAATTGCATTTTTACTCTCCCTCTCCTGCGCGTGTGCAATGGCGGCGACGGCGTGTGGCGAACCCGATATCTCGGATTCCTCCTCCACGCCCAGCACGACCCCTTCCACCCCTATCTATAAGGGGACGCGCACGGTAGAATTTGAAGAAGGCGAAGGTTTCCGTTACGTTACCGACGTTGTCAGCGGTTCGCAAGTTGAAGCGGGTACGAACGTAGAATTCACCATCGACCTTGGCGCTTTCTATTCGGAAAGCAACCCCACCGTCTTCGTCAACGGCGCGCCCGTAGCACACGACGGCAACGGCAACTATTCGATTCCCGTAAAGGACGAAGACCTTGTTATTCACGTAGAAAACATACGCAAAGACGTCGCGGATCTTTACGGCACGGGTACGATGGAAGACCCCTTCCTTATTTATAAAGCGGCCGACCTCGTATATATTGCCGATCAAGTCAACGCAGGAAAACAGTCGTACGTACAAGGCGCTTACGTCTTGATGAACGATATCGACTGTAAAGGCGAAGAATTAAAAGTCATCGGCGACCTTTCCACGGAAAATTCGTTTTTCAGCGGCTGTTTCTCTTGCTATATCGACGAGAACGGACAACGACACAGATTTACGATTTCCAATTTCAAAATCAACTCGCAAAACGCAAACTACGTCGGGCTTTTCGGTGCCGTACAAACGGACTTGTCCGTACAAAGCAGCGGCTTGTTCTACGGTATCCGCATTGACAACTTCGTCATCGAAGCGGGTATCAGCCAAAACCAAGGCGATTCGGATATGCTTTGCGTAGGCTCGCTCGTTGGGTACGGTGCAGGCGCGAACCTCATCCTTTGCGAAGCAACCAATGGTACGATTAACATGAGCGGTAATTCGGGCAATTTCTCTTTTGCCGGCGGTTTGATGGGGTATCAGCAAGCGTATTATTACGAAGAATACGACCAGTATTTTGCTTCGGAAATCGCGCACTCGAAAGCGGACGTTGATATTATCGTTCAATCGGGAATAACGATGTACGCAGGCGGTATCTCTGGCTATCTTACCACGAACTACCCTCTCGTATCCACCCCCTCCATCCACAACTCGATTTCCACGGGCGAAGTGGCAGGTGCACTTAGAAGCGGCGGTATTGCAGGCGGCCTTGCGCAATACGCGGTCGTCAGCAACTGCTACGCTTCGGGGGATATCTATGCAGAATGTTCCACTTCGGAATTTTCTTCTTTGGACGAATATTATATCGCAGCGGCAGGCGGGCTCGTCGGTTGGGCAGAAAACGACTCGATCGTACACGACAGCGCATTCTTGGGCACCGTATCTGCTTATGCAGCAAAGGGCGACAACTATTCGTATGCAAATCCTTTCGTAGGAACGGGTTATGACGCGCAATACGTTTCCCCCACTTCGCAAAAATATTTAGCTATCAACTGTATTGACAAGGCAGACCTTAGCAATGCAGAAATCTTCACCCAGCAACTTGGTTGGGGGGACTACGATTGGATTTTCGAGGAAAATAAACTCCCTGAAATCTACGCAGAAGACCTTGCCACGCAGGTTTCTAAGACTATGACGATTTATTACGTTGCCCCCAACTTGGAAGGCAACGACAAATCGGTAAAGGTTAACAAAGCAAACAATTTGAAACGCACCTATTTCGATACCTCTATTGAATCGTCGAATATGTATACCTCGTTCGGCTCTTTCCTTGCCGGCAACGGTTTACAATCCTATTATCAGGCAGACAACGGTTTCGTTTCCTTCGGGTATTTCTTCGACGAGGCTTGCACGCAGCGCGTTCCCTATTCGTATTTCCCTGAAAAAGACGTTACGCTGTACGTTGGGTTCTCCGATTTAACCCCCGTTGTCGGTACGTATTACGTTGAAAACGGCTCGGAAAAAGGTTTCATTCAACTGAGAAACGACGGTATCGCAAGATACACCGACGGCGCTTCCGAACAAGAAGCTTACTACTCCTTTGACGGACACAACATTTTCATCGACGGCGCACGCTTGGTAAGATTCTACAAAGGCTCTATCGTAGAAAGCGACGATACCTCGAAATACTACGACGCAAACTTCGATTTGTACCGTTATCAATATTATAACTTTGCAGGCAGCGTAGAAAACGGAGTTCTTTCCTTGTACGACGGTAGCTACTTTACCAAGGACGCTCCCCTCACCGCAAGCGTAGGCGGTAGTCTCACCCCCTCTAGCGATTATTCTGGCACGTGGGTAATGACCGCAAACCTCAACAGCGAATTGACAATCTATAACGACAGCGTTCGTTTCAACGGCAAATCTGCCAATATCGCTTGGGAAGAAAGCGGGTTCTCCTTCGTTATCGACGGGGAAAACTATTATGCAAACTTCAACTCCGACGGATTCTTAGAACTTGTTTACGACAATGCGACCTACACCTATTACCGCAACGGCAGCTACGTCGGAACCTGGACGAACGACGCGTTTAGCCTTTCCTTGGAAGGTCTCAACAAGGACGGCAAAGGTTTGGCGACTTTGACCTATGCAGACGGCTTGGCGTATGAGTTGGTATACGAAGCAACCCCCGTCAACGGTTATCTTGCCCTCTATCTCACCCATAACGAGTATTGGAAAGATTTGTTGTTCGGCTATTTTAGCTATAACGCTTACAACCACGTGCTTTCGACGGTTATCACCGACGCAAACTCGGCAACCGGCTATGCAGCGTACACCTTGCAAACCCTCGACGACCTTTACGGTGACTGGATTACCAACGCCACGGGCTTGACGGGCGCACAGCTTTCCTTCAACGGCAAAGGTCTTTACGATGGTCAAGGTTTCGTAACCATTACCATCGGCAATAACGAAACGAAAGTCAGCTATTCGTTGAATAATCAGCTTGTTGGCTCGTTTACCTACAACGGCAACGAATACACGCTTTCCTACGATTATTTCGACGGCGTCGTAATCGTCAACAACACGGAATCCTTGCTCCGTAAAGACGCTCTTGCAAACAACGTCTTCGTAGACGGCAACGGCAACGAATACGTCTTCGACGGCAAGTCCCCTCTTGGAAAAGCAACCTTCTCCGTCAACGGCGAACTTTCGACGTATACCTACGGCGCAGACGGCGACGATTATCTCCTTTACGATAACGCAACCGAAGTCGGCAGAATTGCAAGACAAGGCAACCGTTACGTCTTCACTTTAAACGGCGTATCTTCGGATTTGTACATTAAAAACGAATTTATGGGCGAATGGGCAATGAGCGGCTTGTTTACCAACTTCTCTATTGGTCCCACCGACCTTAACGGCGTTATCCAAGGCAACTATATGGGCAGACCCATCCAGTTGACGGAATACGATTACCGTATCCTTACTTTCCGCTATACCGAATACAACGGTCAGCCCCACACCTATTACGTATATATCCTCGACGATGAAAGCGCAATCGGTGGTAAATCGCTTGTTTTAACCGAATCGTCCTCCCTCGTTGGCGGCGAACAAATCGTATGCAGCAAAAAGCACGAACTTTTCGGTACTTTCAAACAAGCGACGGGCAGTATGACTATTACCTTTGACGGCGTAAAATCCATCTATGCGTACGGTACTGCGCAGTTCTCCTTTATGGGCATGAATACGTTGTATAACTACGCCATCAAAGAAACGGGTATCATTATGTGGTCGCAAGAAGTCCTTTCGGGCAAGATTTATTATTACAGCATCAAGCTGACCAACCTTACCGAAACCCCGAACGCGGCAAGCAATCCAAACGCTTGGATCCGTGAAGACGGCATGGTTGTTATTCGCGAAGAAACGGACAGCCTCTACCTTACCGAAATCAAGGATAATCAAGATAACGTATACCTCTTTGCAAACAAAGGCGAAGTACGTCAAAACGGCGTTTTGAAATACACTTACGATTCGGAAAGTATTTCGTATAACAACAGCAAGTCTACCATCGAAGTCGTCCTTACCGACGTAGAAACAGGCGTTTCCTACAAGTGCACGATTAGCCAATTCGATTACACCTTCACCCTTGAAGAAGTTGTTTCCGATTGATTAAAACCGCTTAAATAAGCGTAAAAACACCCGACGGATATCCGTCGGGTGTTTTTACATTCCCTTTGATTTTGCGTGTTTTTGAGGGGTTTTTGAGGGGTTTATCCATTGTTCCCCATGAATAGATTGATAATTTTTTTCTTCTTTTTTATTGCATATTCGAAAGCAAGTTTTGTCCCACTTTTCGGTTGATAACAAACCAAATTTCTCCGCGAATATTTTCTTTCCTTCGGCGCGTAATTTTCGTCATAATAAAAAACACACGCGTCGCTAGCATCTACCATTGCTTGGTTTCGTTCTACGTACGACGCTCTCCCAGCGTCGTCCACCCCGTTTGGCAATACACTCTCGTCGTATCCTTCTAAAAAACACCGTTCATACGTTCCCGCAATATCCCGATACCGCATACGAAAGTTTACCCGTTTGATTTCGGGGTATTCTTTTTTTATTTCGGTTACGATCTCCAAACAAAGCTCGTCAAAGGCACTCATACTGCCAAACAGAAAAGTCCCCGTCCCTTCATTAATAAGCGCAAGAACGGTCGTTTTTACTTGTTCACGAAGCGCCTTCGTCTTTTCCACGTTTCTGTGCCCGATAAAACAACAGGTTTTCATATCCGCACGCCCCCGAAAATAAAAAAGTGCGCCAACCGAAGTCAACGCACCAAAAACGCAAACTCCGATTGTCGCTCAACAAATTTAAAAGACAGATAGGCAAAGCCATACTTCCTTAAAGTGGAATTTGCATTTTTAACAAATTTTCTTAAAGGAAGTATATTCAAAAAAAGGGTACACCATACCCCTTGCCTATACCATGTCAAAAAGTTATTAAATTTGTTGAGCATATTTAGTATAGCACACTTTTTTAATATTATCAATTACTTTTGTGCAAATAACGTGGAAAATATTTTTTAAGCCGATTTCTTATAAGAGTGGCGCAAGTATTCGTTTTTAGACAAAAAGGAAGCGAGCGTGCAGGATTTTGCACACTTGCTTCCTTTTTTTAGCGTCTTTTTTAAGATTTAGTCGGTAACGGTTTCCGTTGCAACGTCGCCTGCGTTATCTTTATTAACGTTTACGTAGGCTTCTACAACCGTCTGACGGCTGAGGTCTTTTACCATCTTTTCACCAATACGAATACGGAACATATTGTTGCAAACAGGGCAAACAAACGCATAGTTACCTGCAGTTACGTTCAACGACGCGCTGCATTGAGGGCAATTTACAACGTAGTTTTTTACTTCATTCATAATAGTACTCCTACTTTTTTATTTTTATTTTTTTATTTTCACGACGTTCGACCTTAGTCTTCCTTCTTCTTTTTGAGAAGAAACGCCATAGATACCATAAGAATGGTAGGTGCAATTACCGAAACAACCGAGCCGCAACCACCCTCTTCTTTCGAAGAACTGCTATCACCGGGGTTGGGCTTCACGGGTTCGGGTTCCTTGTTTTCCTCTTTCTGCGTTACCGTAACGTCTACCGTCAACGTCAAATCGCCGTACTCAAGCTGGACGTATCTGTTATAAACGGTCAACTCGACGTTGTATTTGGAAAGAAGTTCCAAATCGGACGCGTCAATTTCCTCCGTCGAATAATCGTCGTAGATAACGATTGCACGCAAGCCCGTCTTATCGAAGCGTTCGCCTGCCATATACGCCGTCTTATGCGTGGAGGAAGGTGCAACTTCAATTTCCTTTGCAATACTTTCAATACCGAAATGCGCTTTCACTTCACGCAATGCGCTTTCGACTTCGGCAAGCTTTTCTACGTGTGCTTCGGTAATATAGGTTTTCTGGTCTGCGTTCTTCATTACGTTATTGTAATGCAAACGCGCCGTCTTTACCGTTTCGGAGAATTCGCGTAAGGTGTCTTTATCCATACCCGAATCCGCCTGCATCCACGAAAGAATCGTTTCCCCGTCGAACATCGCCTCGATTAAGCTGATACATTCGCGCGTGTCGTCTTCCATTCCAATACCCGTTTTCGTTTTGGTACCGAAATACAAACGATAGATATAATTGTCGTAGCCTTTACCGTTGGAAGGATAATTAATCTTCAACGTGCTGTTTTCCTTTACGTAATCGGTAAAGTTGAACAGATACGTTTCAAAGTTTGCGTAATAATATCCTCTATAATAAGGTCTAGACGTATTCGTTTTGATTTGATCGGAAACTTCTTGGCGATATACCGATTCTAAGGTAGGCGCGATAATCGACTCGAAGGTGTATTCGGTAATACCGCTCGCAAAGAACGCCGAATCTCCAATCGTTTTCACGCTGTACGGCAATACGACTTTGTTCAATACTTTCGCATTCAAGCCGTAGAACGAATACGCAAGAATTGCGATCGTGCCGTCTTTTATCGTATACGTACGAGCGCCGATTTCGCCTTCGCCAACCAAAGCGCTGGGATAAGCAGTCAATTCGTACAAGCCTGCCGCCTTATCGATATAGCGGTAAAGAACGTTGTTTTCTACAAAGAAGTTTTCATTGCCTTCCGATACGGAAATCGTTACCAAATTGCCAGCCGAACCGAATACACCGCTGCCGATTTCTTTTACCGTTGCAGGCAATACAATCGAGCGCATCGCGCCGTTTAAGAAGGCGTAATTGCCAATCTTTTCAACGGTGGGCATCGATACGGAGGTATACAAGCCCTCGCTTCTGTCGCCTACGCGTTCTACCTGCGTACCGAACGCCATCGTACCGATTTCTTTTGCAGAATCGAGATCAAGCTTCGTCAACGCGGTATTGTAGAAAGACATATCGCCGAAGATTTGTACTTGTTCAAGGTTGATTTCACTCAACTTGCGGCAACCGTAGAATGCGTACGCACCGATTTCTTTCACGCTTGCAGGCAATACGAGCGAGGTGATATTGTTGCAATCGGAGAAGGTACCTTCGCCAATCGTTTCTATCGCCGTGCCCGTGAAAGTAACCTTTTCTACCGCCGAACGATAGAAGGTATACGTACCAATCGTTTCTGCGTTTTCACCGAAGGTTACTTCGTTTAACACGCTCGTGTTATAGAACACGTTATAGCCCATCGTTTTTACGGAAGGCAGAACCGCCGAAGTCAACGCCGAACAATTTTCGAATACCGAGTTGCCGAGCGTCGTAACCGTTTCGGAGAGAACGAGCGCAACCAAGGATCTACAATTTGCAAACGCATTGTTACCAATCGTAACGACTCCGTTACCCGTAAACGATTTGATCGGCGTGTTCGTAAAC
>JAZUCW010000132.1:0-8106 GCA_045639305.1 Candidatus Scatosoma sp. | reverse complement strand
CTTAAGTAATACGGTGGACTTCGTATATCCGCCTATCCCCCTCCATCCGCTTAATGAGCTGGTCGACCTCGGAAATGTCGGTCAAGGAAATCGAAGCTTCTAAAATGGCGTCGCGGTTCTTATCAATTCTGCCGTTGACCGCCGTAATAGAAAGTTTCATTTCCGAAACGACGAGGGAAAGAACGGACAATGCCGCACCTTGGTCGGTGGCACGGATGGCAATATTGGCGTTGTATCTTTGCTTTGCACCCGCCGCCACTTGCCATTCGGCAGGCAACAAACGCAGCTGTTCGACGCCTTTTACGTTGGGACAGTCGTGACGGTGGATAACCACCCCTCTACCGCGCGAGGTATACCCCACGATTCGATCCCCAGGAACGGGAGAACAGCAACCTGCAAAGCGTACCAACATACCCGCTTGTCCATTGACGAGCACGCCGCCCGGCGTTCTGCCGCCGCCGTCGCCCGCGTGCACCTCGAACGCCATCGGCGTTTCTTTGCGGTAAAAGTCGATCAGTTTGAACAGGATTTGATTGACGGAGATCGAGCCATAGCCCACCGCCGCAAACATTTCGTCCTGCTCGCCAAACGAGAATCGTTCGGATATGCGTTTAAAGCTTTCGTCGGTCAACAAGGAGGATAAGGTAAAGCCTTTTTTCTTTGCCTCGTCTTCCAACTTGATTTGTCCGATGCGGATATTTTCTTCTTTTAATTCGTTGCGATAGAATTGTTTAATCTTCGCCTTTGCGGACGAGGATTTTATGAATTTTAACCAATCGCGCGAAGGTCCTTTCGAGTTGGGCGAGGTGATAATCTCTACCACGTCCCCCACTTCCAGCGTGGTGGTTAAGGGTACGATTTTCGAATTGACGCGCGCGCCCGTGCAATGGTTGCCGACTTCCGAGTGGATTGCATACGCAAAATCGACGGGGGTCGCCTCGGGGGGCAGGGAAATGACCTTGCCTCGCGGCGTAAAGACCAAAAGCTCGTGGCTGTACAATTCCGTTTTTAAAGCGTTGATGAACTCTTTCGAGTCTTTTAAATCGCCCTGCCATTCCATGACTTCGCGAAGCCAAGTCAAGCGGTTTTCAAAGTTTGTCGCCGCCTCTTCCGTTTTGCCTTCCTTGTATTTCCAGTGCGCGGCGATACCGAACTCGGCAACGCGGTGCATCTCTTCCGTGCGGATTTGGATTTCGAAAGGCTGGCCGTATCTCGTCATAACCGTCGTGTGCAACGACTGGTATTTGTTGGGCTTGGGGGTCGCGATATAGTCCTTGATTCTGCCGGGAATGGGCTTCCATTTTTCGTGGATTCTGCCCAAAACGGTATAGCATTGTCCGATATCCTTGACGATAACGCGCACTGCCGTTAAATCGTAGATCTGGTCAAGGGTTTTGCCCTTGTTTTTCATCTTTTTATAAATGGAGTAAAAGTGTTTGGGTCTGCCGAACACTTCGCCCGGCACCTTATCGCCCTGCATCAGCTCTTTAATTTCCGCCACGATTCCATGGACGAATTCTTTGCGTTCGGATAAACGCTCGCTGATGTTATAAACGAGGTATTCGTACGATTCGGGGTCGAGGTATTTTAAGCACAAGTCCTCTAATTCGCACTTGATTTGCGAAATACCCAAGCGACCTGCAAGCGGTGCGTAGATGTCTAGCGTTTCGCTTGCCATACGCTGTTGGCGTTCGAAAGAAAGGAAATTCAACGAACGCATATTATGCAAACGGTCGGCGAGTTTGATGATGATTACCCGCACGTCCTTTGCCATCGCCACGAAAATTTTACGGAAGTTTTCCGCATTTTCGTCTTCTTTTGATTTGAAAATGATTTTTTCAAGCTTCGTAACCCCGGCGACAAGGTTCAAAACCTCATCCCCGAATTCCCGCTTGATATCCTCGGCAGTGGAAGAAGTATCCTCGATAACGTCGTGCAAAAGCGCCGCCGCAATCGTTGCTGCGTCCAAGCCGAGCTCCATCAAAATATCCGCTACCGCGCAAGGGTGAATAAAATACGGTTCGCCCGAAGCGCGCTTTTGGTTGGCGTGCGCTTCCTTGGTGTATTCGTACGCCTTGACGAGCATTTCTTTGTCTTCGCCCGTGTATATCTCTTTAATTTTTTCCAACGTAGTTTCCATAGTGCCTCGTCTTCAAAAATCGGCTGTTTGCCTATACTTTTAATTCTTTTGCAATAAACATACTTTGCGATAAATCGCAGAGTCGGTAAGGTCGGCTTTTACGCCGCGATATACGGTCAATTTCCCCTCGCCAAACGCTACGAGCCCAAGCTCTTCAAACACGTTTAATGCGAAAATGAATTCCCGATGGTCAAATCCCAAGCCGTCGCAAACGCTCGTCAACTCTTCTGCCGTGTCCCCACTTAAATTGTTGACTTCGCGGCGGAGTGCAGAAAAAATATCCAGCAGCGTTTCCCTTGCCACGTCCAACCCCTCGAACATTTTATAGCCGCAAATATCGGCGTTGACGAATACCTGCCTGCCCGAAAACGCTGCAACGTTATAATCGGAAGGAGTGTCCAAAAAGACGAAGGTGGAAAATCCTGAAAGGTCCGCATCCGGCGCGGGCGAGATAATCAGCTCGTTGGCGAGGTTGCGGGTGGAAGGATAAAATAAGTCGCAAGAAAGCCCGTCCAATTCTTCAAACGCACGCAAAGTGCGGCGATCGGAGGCAATGACGCAAAGCCCGTACGCACATTCCGTTCTCTTCTTCTCAATCAACGATTTTATCTCCGCTGTGGACAGGAATACGGGGGTTACCTCTACGGGCTGCGCATAGGCGCGGGCTATCGAATTGGCAAAAATGCTTTCCGCTGCGCCTCTGCCCGTTCTGCCGTCGTACAACAAATCGCGCACGTAGCCTTTGATATATTCCCTGCCGCGGAAGCGAGAAATGTTTATCTCGAAGATGAACTGTTTTCTTACGTCGCTTTCGATAATCTTTAAATTCTTTGCGCCCGAAAAATACATCAAATCGATATAATCGCTTTTTACCGACAGGTGCGGCGACATATTTTTAACCGGTCGCGCCGTACATGCCCCCGCCGAAAAGGAAAATAACGGGCGGCGGTGTCCTACGCCGTAAGGTTCCATCGCCACAAGCTCTCTCGCAAATTTTTCCGGGAAGGGCGAAGAAATCACTTCGCTGACGGGTATCGTTTGCTCGAAATCGGAAGGCGTATACGTACGAGAAATCTCCTCGTTTAACGCCGCCTCTAACGCATCAAAATTGTCAAAACGGATATTGATCCCCGCCGCCTGTGCATGCCCGCCAAATTCTTCAATCAGCGAAGAACAATTCTTCAAAGCGTTGAAAATATTGACGCTTTCAATACTTCTCGCACTGCCTTTGAGCATATCGCCGTGGTGCACGAAAAGCAAGGTCGGACGGTTGTATTCTTCTGCGATACGGGCGGCAACGATGCCAACGAACCCTGCGTTCCAACTTTCGTCGGAAAGCATAATCACGTTGCCGTACGCGCCCTTTTTTAACAGTTTTTGCTTTGCGGATACGTATAATTCGTCGCAATATTTTTGCCGCTCGGTATTGTACATACAAAGCTTGGTGGACAGTTCGTAAATTTCCGCTTCACTTTCGGAAATAAACAGACGGAACGCCGCGTACGCGTCCCCCATTCTGCCCGCCGCATTGACGCGAGGCGCAACGTTGAAAGCGAGCGTTTGCGCCGTTACTCCGTCGTAGTTTCTACCCAACAAATTGGCAAAACATGCACGGGGGGAGTTGTTAAAGATCTTTAACCCCTCCGTTACGATGTCGCGGTTTTCGCCAAGCAGCGGCACACTGTCCGCCACCGTTGCTAACGTCGCAAAATCGAGGTATTGATACGCCGCTTTGCCGATCAGCGCGCAAGCAAGTTTGAACGCAACCCCCGCTCCGCAAAGATTATCATACGGATACTCGTCGTCGAGTTTGGGGTTGACGATAACGCAATCGGGCAGCGTTTCAGGGAGCTCGTGATGGTCGGTTACGATGACGTCCGAGCCGAGCTCGTAGATGTATTGCGCCTCTTTTGCACAGGAAATACCGCAGTCGACGGTAATGAAAAGCTCGGGATTGCACTCGTCAAAAATACGGTCGATGGATTCGATAGAAAGTCCATAGCCGTCGGCGCGTTCGGGGACGTAAACGTGCGGCTCGATACCAAAGTCTTTTAAAGCGTGGTACATAATCGCCGAGGCGCAAACGCCGTCCGCGTCGTAGTCGCCGAATACGGCAACCGTTCTGCCCTCGTCCCTTGCCTGCGTCAATAAATCAACCGCTTCGCGCATACCGCGCATCAAAAACGGGTCGAGGAAGTTCTTCTCCGAGGGGTTCATAAAACGGCGGATTTTTTGCAACGTGTCTACGCCGCGGGCGTATAATATCCGTGTAATCTGTTCCGTCAGACCCGACTGTTTCGCAAGAACGGAAATGTTATTCAATTGTTCTTCCGAAAAGGAGTATTCGGGAACGATTTTTTTCATAAAATCTACCTTTTTTTGTTTGTTTCGCCGTTGCTTTTAAAAATCAGGGCGGGGTAATCCTAACCGCCTCTACCCCGCCCTGTTCTTTTTTTAGTCTTCGTCTTCGTCGTCTTCCGTTTCCACCGTTTTTTCGGTTTCTTCGGTTTCTTCCACGACTTCTTCCGTTTCTTCGACTTCTTCTTCTGTTTCCTCGATTTCTTCCGTTTCTTCGGAAGTTTCAAGTTCTTCAGTTTCCTCGATTTCTTCTACCGATTTGGATTTTTTGAACTTGGAGAAAATCTTCTTAATGCGTTCGGAAGTCTTGGACGCGCCTTTGTAGGTTTTGCCCTTTGCTTTTGCATTCGCGTCTGCGGGGTCTTTCAACAGCGCAAGCACGTTGGGTGCATACACGAGCGCAAGTACCGCCGCAACCAATACGCCAAGGATTGCACAAACGCAAGCCCAAGCAATGACCGCACCGCCGAAAATGGCGAGGAATGCAAGCCCGACAACGAGCGCCGCCGTCATAAACAGAGTTTTCTTCGTCCCGATTGCCGCGCAAGAAGCTGCGTCAACGTCCTGTTCGTCTTCTTCCTGCGAACGGATTTTGTTGAAGTTGAACAATACCATAGCCGCCGCTGCCAGACCCGAAAGCATAATGCCGTAAAGGATAGAGTTGTTTGCAGGGATGCGAGTTGCCAAAACGATAACCGTCGTTGCACCGAATGCAAAGAGCACGGAAAGAAGAGCCACGATACCGCGGTCCCATCTGTAACGGAAGGTTACGTACAAGAACGCCGCTACCGCAAAGACTGCGCCTGCGATAATCGCGCGGGTGATATAGCTGCTGGGAACGGACGCAAGCACCGTTTCGCTGCCGCCTTCCCAAATGATATCCGCGCCTTCTTTTTCAATCAAGGTCTCGGATACTTTGCGAAGTTCCGTCTTTACTTTTTCTACGTCGGTATCTTTGTCAACGAGATACAAAATTTCGCTTTCCGCCGCCATTTCGCCGTATTGCTTTTCCAATACCGTAACGTCAAGCTTGTCGAAAACTTTGTCGAATTCGTCTTCCAATTTTTCCAATTTGGTATCGTAAGCGAACTGGTCGATGGTAACGGTGAGGGTTTTTGCCTCTACCTCGCTGTTAAATCCGATGGTTGCGCCAAGCACGATTGCCAAAAGGAACAATACGGAGAATACGCAGGAAAGGACAATGGTAAGAAGTTTTGCTTTCGTCTTATTCGTCGTCATCTTCGTCGTCCTCCCTTACCAAGCGATAGTATTTATATTTGTCTTTGCTTGCAGAAAGCAATACGTGGTTAATGCCGCGCGCCCAAAGCAAGTTGCAGAACGCCGCCGCCAATACGCAGATTACGAGCTGGCTAGCCATTGCACCGAAGCCGCCGCAACCGATGAGGAAGAACAGCGCCCCAAGGAGCAATACCGCGTAGATATCCACGATACCCCAGAAGGTCTTTTTATAGCCGCCCTTGACGGAAGATTCTACCGTTTTACCAAGGGAGAATTCTTTCTTGATTGCGTTATAGATATAATATTGCAAAACGTTGACGAGCACGAGCCCAAACAAGAACGCCGCAAGCGAACCGATGGTTACTACGAATACGCCCGACGAACCGAACGCAAAGAGCAAGCCCGTGATGATGAGATAGCTAAGCGACGTATACGCGCCGACGATACCAAATCTGCCCATCTTTACGATGCCGAATACCACGAGCGCAACCAATACGACGAAGAGTACGACGTACAACCAAACGAGGGTGTTTTCGCCTGCTACCGCTTCGAATTGACGGATATTGCTAATGACGAATTTGATATCAAAATCACCGTACTCAATAACGGAGTTGATAACGACCGCCAACGTTTCGATATAGGAAATATCCGAATCCTCTGCAAGCGCGTATTCGACGACGCTGCCGTTTACCATTTCGTGGGTAACGGTCATAAACGCTTCCTCTTCTTCGCCAAGGAAGAATTCAAGCGTGGTGGTTTCCGGCGTGGTTTCCGTACCTGCTTCGGTCTTTGCTTCCGCGTCTTCGATTGCTTTTTCGTTTTCTTCTACGAACGCCTTGATCATATCCTTACCAAGGTCGGTGAAACTGAATTCAAGATACGCCGCCTCGTAGCGGGTCTTTACCTTGACTTCTTTTAAAACGTCCGCAATCGTCGCCTCGTCCGCGTCCAATTCTTCAATGACTTCGCCGCCCTTTTTAATGGTCAAACTGTCCGTGAATGCAAAGGACGAGAACATCTGCGACGCCTGCGTAGCCGCGTCGTAGTTCTTACTCGTTTCCGATGCAGGGAGCTGGATACGAAGCGCGATATCGTCTACAACCGATACGCTGAAATCCGCCAAGCCCTTTTCTGCATAGCGCGCCGAAATTGCTTCCGCCGCTTTGTTGAACGTTTCCAAAAATTCGGGTTCGATTTTGCCTTCTTCGTCCACGATACCGTATTCCGCGTCCTTGTGGATATACAAGGTGCCGTGTTTTACGTAGTCCGCCCCGTATTCTTTCGCTTTGTCCTCTTCCATCATGGATACGTTGGTCTCGTATTCGGTTTCGGAAATTACCCCCTCAGGATAGTAATACGCATAGTAACCGCCGTTGAGATCCATGCCTAAATCGAACTGCATTACAGCGGAGTTCCAACTGTCGATGCCGCCGCTAAACGGAATCGTGAAAGAAGGGAACGCCGTCAAAATGCACAAACCGAGGATCACGATGGTTAATAACGTCATTAATACCACCGATTTCTTCTTGCCCATTGAATAGCCTCCTAATGTGTTTCGGATTTTTTATCCGTGTAACAATACCTTTTTATTATACCTTATTTTATACAACCCCGTCAAGCCATAACGGGGAGCATACGCAATTTTTTTGTCGCTTCGACTATTTTTTTGCCCCAAAAATCACTTTTTTAACAGCTTTTTCTCCGCCAAAATGTGCATAGCGCATTCGATACGCTTTTTCATCATCGCACAGGTCGCTTCGTACGGCTCGTTAATATCGCCGTTGAAATGGTAGTTGTTTGCACTGCAACCGCCCGAACAAATGAATTTTGCAAAGCAAGTATCGCATTTTTTGCGGGTGAACAGACAGGAATTTTTAAACAACTCCCGCGTGTCGGGACGGGTAATCCCTTCAAAAACGCTGCCCATACGGAATTTTTCGTCGCCTGCGAACTGGTGGCAAGGATACAAATCGCCGTTGGGTACGACGGAAAAATACTCGTTGCCAGCCCCGCAAGCGGAAACCCGCTTGGAAAGACAAGGTCCGCCCTCTAAATCGACGTTGAAGTGGAAGAAATTAAACCCTTCGCCCTTTTTATGGCGTTCCAAATACGCCTCGCAGAGGTTTTCGTATTCGGCGGCAATCGTGGGCAAATGTTCGTCTTTAATTTGCAAATCCTCGACCTCCGTTACGACGGGCTCCATGGAAATGGAGTCTACGCCCCGATCGGCGATAAACAAAACGCCCTTTGCAAAGCCGAGATTTTTCGCCGTGAACGTGCCGCGTACGTAATAGCTTTTCTCTGCTCGAAGAGAAATGAATTTCTTGATTTTGAAGTCGGAGGCCAAGCGGTCTTAGGAAGACAAATTT
>JAZUCW010000131.1:0-6938 GCA_045639305.1 Candidatus Scatosoma sp. | reverse complement strand
TCTTAACCGCTTGACCAACGGGCCTTATTTGATTTTACCGTTTTACACAAGCTTAACTGCTTGGCAAACGGACCATCTATTTATAAAACGGAACTTTCGTTTATTGGCTGTTTTGGTGACCCGTACGGGACTCGAACCCATGTTACCACCGTGAAAGGGTGGTGTCTTAACCGCTTGGCCAACGGGCCATGTGCGCTTTTCGCGCTTATATAAAACGATTTCTCGTGTGTTGTCTTGGTAGCGGCGATGAGATTCGAACTTATGACCTTCCGGGTATGAACCGGACGCTCTAACCAACTAAGCTACGCCGCCATTTTGGTTGCGGGGGCAAGATTCGAACTTGCGACCTCCGGGTTATGAGCCCGGCGAGCTACCTAGCTGCTCCACCCCGCGATATAGGTTGCTTTCAGCGGCGAAAAAACTTTCGTCACTCAAAACAGCTTTATAATAATACTAAAAACAAATGCTTTTGTCAACTGTTTTTCATTGATATTTTATAAAAAATTATATTTTTACAAAAAAGTTTTTCCGCATAAAAAACGGAGGCGCTTGCCCCCGTTTTTATCTATTCGCTTTGCGGCTCCATCGATTCTTCTTTCGGTTGCACAGACGGAACGCCCCCCTCGTCTTTTAGCGACGCTATATACGCGGCATATTCTTCCTCCGTCAGTTTTTGCACTTTTTCTTTTTTCGGTTTAGAAGATTTTGGCATACGGATTCCTCCCTTTTCAAATCTGTAAAAAGTATGCCCCTTTTCCCCGTTTTCTATTCTCAAAACAAAAAGTAGAAAATATTATTTTTCTTATCGTTGACCGTCCTCGTTACGATACGACGCACTTTTTTACGAAGTTCTGCAGGCATCGTATCGCACTTGCCCGAAAGCTCGTCTTCAATCAACGCGCGTAAAGATTTACCGAAAATATTCGTTTCCCAAACCTTTTCTTGTGAATCCTCGTATGTACGCAAAATGTCTTCCACAAAGTCCTCGCCTTGCTGTTTTGTCCCAATAATCGGGCTTACCTCGCCCGTGACGTCCACCTTGACGATATGATACCCCGTCGCTTTTGCCCTAAACTCTACTCCGTACGCCGAACCGCGCTTGACAAGCTGCGGTTGCTCCAAGGCATAGTCCGTTTCGTCGGGTGTTACGATACCATAGCCGTACTCTTGCGCGTCTTTCAGCGCGTCTTTCACCTTGTCGTACGCCTTTTTTACCCCCGCAACCGATTGCAGGTATTGCATCAAAGCCAAATCGTCTCCGATTTCCTCTCCGCAGGTTTCGCCCATTACGCGATAAAACAAAGATTCTTTTACACCGACGCTAATCTCCGCACTGCCCTTGCCAAGGTCCATGTGAATTTCTTGCGGGGAAATAAAATCCGAATCGTCGTCAAACAGAGTTTCCAACAAAAAGCAATCCCGCATTTTTTCTAAAGACATAGCCGTCGTTCGAACTGCGTCAAGCGCCGCCCCCACGGCAAAGTTGCTTTCGGGGAAGGATTGCAGCCATTTTGGAAACTGCACGTCGATACGCAAAATCGGAAACTCAAACAGCACCTTTTGTAAGACGGAAACAATTTCCTCTTCTCCCATCTTCTCGACGTTCAACGCGACCACGGGTACCTCGTATTCTGTTTCCAATTCTTTTTTCAGACTTTCGCTTTGCAACGGGTCCTTGCAGTTTAAAAGGATAACGAAGGGCTTTCCAATGGCTTTTAATTCCCGCACCGTACGGGCTTCTGCCGCCACGTAGCCTGCGCGTGGAATATCCGTTATACTGCCGTCCGTCGTTACCAAAATCCCGATGGTAGAATGTTCTTTTATTACCTTTTCCGTACCTAACGCCGCTGCTTCTTCAAACGGCATCGCCTCGTTCTGCCAAGGCGTTTTTACCAATCTCGGTGCACCATCTTCCTCAAAACCGCTCGCTCCCTCCACGGAAAACCCCACGCAATCAACGAGCCTCACCGAAGCGTGCGCGCCTTTTGCGATTTCAATTTTTGCCGCTTTTGCAGGAACGAATTTCGGTTCGGTCGTCATTACCGTTTTCCCCGCCGCAGACTGCGGTAATTCGTCCACCATAATCACCCGATCGGTTTCCTTCGCCGACGGAATAACCATTTTTTCCATAAAGCGCTTAATAAAGGTAGATTTCCCCGTGCGCACAGGTCCTACAACGCCGATATAGACGTCCCCGCCCGTACGCTTTGCAATATCCTCGTATACGTTATAATTTTCCATCAACGACCTCCCATCTGTTGTGCGAGACTAAAAAAAATCTCCGCAGGCAAACCTTACGGTTTACTATATGCGGAGAAAGGTCGCGATATGTATTCTTTTTTTTAGCTTTGCAAATTCTCGTCCTCGCTTGCGCGCAAACCTGCCGCCTCAACGGCAAGATAGTCCTTATCCGCCGAAAAATCACGAGGTTCGTTATATTCGCCGCCCAATGCTTCGATGGCGTATTTTAATTCTTGGAATTCCACAAACCCGATACTTCTATCCTCGATTTTTTTCAAAAGCGGCTGCAAGGCTCTCTCGTCGTCGTACGCAGCAAGATAACCCGCCGTACGCGAGGTGTCTTCCGCGTTTAAAAACGCCGAAAGCAAAATGCCGTAGACTTTTTCGTCGCGAGCCTTTACACGCGAAAGAATCTCTAACATATATTCCTTTGCCAATCCCTTTTCGTACAAAGCAATCGCCTCCGACAAAACCTCGTCAGCGTGCGTACGCAAAAGATCGGTAACGTCACTGCGAATCTCTTCGTCAAAGCGTGCATTTTCCAAAACCGAAAAGTACGTTTCAAAAGCGCGGGAATCGTCCCCGATTAAATTGATCGCGTACGAAGCCGTCTCCGTATCATCCGTCTCCAAAAGGGGCAAAAGCGCCGCTGAATCGTCGCGATTTTCCAATTCCGCACACAAAAATTCGGGTACGGGTACGGCTTGCTCTAAATGCCCTTTTAACGTCGAAACCAAATCTTCCGTAGACATATTTGCGTAATATTCCTTGGGGGTACAACCGATTTTTGCAATGCGAGTATCCCCAAACTTTTTATACAGTTTCGGAATAATATCCTCCCATTCTTTTTCGTTGTGCTTGTTTTTATTTTCCGACATGTATTGCGTAAGCTTCTCGTCGAAAAGCCCGTCAAAGTCTATCAATTTCATTATTTTCTTCTCCTTTGGTTTGCTCTGCGGGTTCATTTTCCCCCAAGGCAATCGCAGCCAATAAATTCTGCACTTTTTCAAAATTCGCATCAAACGCGCTAGCAATCCTCGAAATATCGTTGCCAAGTTCTCTTAACCCCGCCGTTAAAAAGATAACGCAACCGCAATCGTCCGTATTATCCACGAGCTCTAATTTCCCCGCTTTTTCTAAGGCGTTGTATACCTTTTCCGCTGCCTCGGCAAGTTTTTCTGCATGCCTATCACTGATCGCTACGAACTTCGAGGCTACTTTTGCATACGATTGAATAAAGCGTTTTCTGCGTTTTCTTCCGATTTTTATACGGTAAAGGGGTACTTTTCTATAAATTCCGCACAAAACCAACCCAACGTCAAAATCCTCGTTTCGTTCTAACAACAACCGCAAGGTTTCTACTTTTAAAACGTCTGCAATTTCAAAATCGAGCAACACTTCCTGAATAAACTCGTCGGCGCGAACGTGTTCGGCGGTAACGAGGGCAAGATACTGCAAATCGTGATCACCCCCGTCCATTTCATCAAAGCACCAATGAAAATACCCGTCGTGCAAAGCTAGCAATCCAAAAATCTGCGCTTCGTCTTTGGGACAAGATTTTATCTTTAAAAGCGCCTCGCAACGGCTTTCCCGTTCCGCCTGCGGAAGGTGATAAAAATAGGTAAATTCAGGCGGTTGGACCTCGCCTACCCCTTCCTTCCCGCCGTTATACTCACGCAAAGCACGCAGGTAATATTTTGCAACCTCAGCATCGGGATATACCGTACAAAGTTTATCCAGAGCCTGTTCCGCCTCGAAAACCCGTCCACTTTTATACGCGGCAACCCCTTTAAAATACAACATTCTGCCATCGTAAGGCATTTTATTATCCAGCTGCACGAAACGCTCGTAAGCCTCCTCGTGCAAATCGTTTTCGCAACAAACGGTAGCAACCTTGTATAAGTCATCCGAATCTACGTAGTTTTTTTTGGAAAGCTCCAAGGCGATTTGTCGGCTTTCTTCTTTTTTGCCTTGTTCTAAATACACGGCAGCAAGCGTTGCTTTTGCCCGTACCGATTCGGGTTCTTCCGCCAACAACTCCAGACAAACCGCTTCCGCCTCGGTTGTTTCCCCCGCCAACAAATGTGCGACTGCCTGCATCTCTTTCGCGCTGGCATACTCTTTCGAGCCTTTTTCAACCTTAGAAAATTCAAAAATTGCCCGACGGCAATCCCCCATTTTCAATGCTTTCGAGCCAATATTTACTTCTTTGGAATAATCGGCAAGACGGGGCGGATACACGAAACGGAATCTATCCCGCTTGGAATGAGAAAACGCCTCGGCGATATCCAATTTCGTCTCCTCAGGCAAACTATCGTCCGCATCGATAAGCTTGTTATAATAATACGCCGAAGCACTTTCATTGCCAAGAGCAAGAAAATTAGCGGCAAGCCCCTCGTAAATATCAGGCAAGTCCCCCTCTTCCGCCACGTCGAGATATCGAAACCAAGCATTCAGCGCCGAGCCTTGCAAACCCATCGCCTCGTAAATATCTGAAATGCGGGCAAATACGTCAGGGTCGCCGCCAAATTCAGTCAACTCACGATAAGCAAGCCGCAACGCCGAAACGTAGTTCCCTTCGTTGTAATATTTATCCGCAAGTCGGGCAACGCGCTTACGACTAAAATCTATTTTTTTCACGTTTCCGTTTTTCATAGTTCTCCAATACACCCACTTTAAGAATGGGGAAAAAGCTTGTCCGCATCCTCTTCGTTAAATTCGTAATCGGTGTTGCAATAATGGCAATGTATCCGCGCCGCACCCTCTTCTTTAATCACTTCGCGCAGCTGTTCTTCCCCCAAAGAAACCAATACCCGCAAAAGATATCGACGGGAACAGTTGCATTTGTATACAGCCGTACGCAGTTCAAAAACTTCCTTCGCTACGTCAAAACGCCGACAAGCCGTCTCTTCTACGCCAATCGTTTTTATTTCTTCTAATAGAGTAGAAAGCTCCGTATCTTGTACTTTTTGTAAAGTCGTTTGGTCAGCAAAAGGCAGGGGCTGTAAAACCGCAACGCCCGCAAAAAGACAGTCGCCGTTTTTATCTAATTCCACCTGCGTTTTGATATAGGTAGGCAACTGTTCACTGATTCGATAATATTCTTCAAACGCCTCGTCGATTCCACCCGTTTGCGGCAACGCGCAAGCCCCTACGAAAGGGCGGTTGTACCCGTCGTCTCTAATAATCGTGAGCGATCCGTTATCGCCAAGACAAGCCCGCTCTTCTCCAAGGATATCCGTACTTTGGATATACCCGCGAAGTCGCAGCGCGCGGTTCCCCGACACGGCAATTTCCCCGCCGAGTCCATCGCCTTGCAAAGAAAGAGAAATTTCCCCTTCCTCGTTTTTCAAACAAGCGCTCATAAAAGTCATAGCGGAAAGAGCTTTCCCAAAAACGAAACCTGCCGAGGGAGAGAGTTTATGTAATTTCATGCCCTCGCGGACGATTTGCGTGGTATTTGCAAGCGTGAGGGAAACTTGTCCGTCAAACACAAGCGTACGTAAAAGATTTTTCATACTTTTCCCTCCTTTTTCGCCAAGAAACAAATGCGATCGCTTATAGACGAATCTTCTCCAAGATGCCCTTCTTTTTCCAATACGGTGAACCCCGCCAACGCCAGCGTGGAAAGAATTTCTTCTTCCGTATAACGATACTGCCGATGCGTTTCGTCTAAACGCTGAAACGAGCCGTCGTTTTGGCGAACGAAAAGACTAACTTCCATCGTTACTCCGTCCTCTTCTTCCTTGTTAAAAGAAAAATAGGTAACGTCGTCCCGATCGTCCACGCTGACAGTATTTGCAATTTTATTTTTAAATTTTCTTTCCGAGCTAATATCAAATAAGAATACGCCGTCTTTTTCCAAAAGCGCATAGACCTTTTTAAACGCCGACAAAAGACGAGGTTTGGGAATATAGTTAACGCAATCGTTGATTGCCGTAACGAACCCGTATTTTTTCGGGGAACGGAAACGGGTTATATCGCCCAATAAATATTCGCTGCGAAGCCCACACTTTAACGATTGTTCTTGCGCAAAATCGAGCATTTCTGGAGAAATATCAAGCCCCGTCATTTGATACCCCTCGCGTTGAAAGGCGCGGGTAAACCAACCGCCGCCGCAACCCACGTCCAATCCCGTCTTAAAGGCAAAGGGGCGCAATTTCAAAATTAAATACTGCGACCAATTTTCATAGTCGCAGTCGTCGTTCAAATATTCGAACCATTTAGCAAGATTTGCATACGCATTTTTTCTTTCCATGATTGCCCCTTTTTAAGCTATCGTGTCTATCGAAACGGTCGGAACCGTGGAAAACGACCGAGTGGTTACACGAGCAAGATAATCTTGCATCCAGCCTTTTCTATCCCTCTGTCGTACTACGATGGTACATCAAAGTAATGGACGACCGAGTAGTTACACGAAACGGATTAGATACGAGCAAGACAAGGAGAAGCGAGTACCCCGACGGGAGTTTACTGGGCGTAAACGAGCTAGGGGCGCGGAGCTTCGACGAAGTATTGCGACGTAGATAAGCCGTTTCTTATTGGTTGAGCATTTTCGGGGGTTTCAACTTCTTACCCCGCTTCTTTCCTTTCTTTGCGTCCTCTTCCTGCAAAGCGCGTTCGCGTTCGTCGAACTGTTTGTTATATTCGACGTAACGAAGATCGTTTTTGTGTTCTTCCGCGTACGCTTCGGTATC
>JAZUCW010000130.1:0-10879 GCA_045639305.1 Candidatus Scatosoma sp. | reverse complement strand
AGCGGACTTATCGGCGAAGACCCCAAGGGGATTCCCAACAATTTGATGCCGTTCGTGGCGCAGGTTGCCAGCGGGAAACTTGCTTGCATCAACGTCTTTGGCAACGATTACGATACCCCCGACGGTACGGGTGTGCGCGATTATATTCACGTAGTCGACCTTGCCTTGGGGCATATTGCGGCAATTGAAAAATGCAACGACGCAGGGGTGCATATCTACAACCTCGGCACGGGCAGAGGGTACAGCGTTATGGACATGATTCACGCCTTTGAAAAGGCTTGCGGCAAGGAATTGCCCTATAAAATCTGCGACCGCCGTTCCGGCGATATCGCCGCTTGCTACGCGGCTCCCGACAAGGCGAAAAAAGAGCTTGGCTGGGAAGCAAAATTCGGGATTGAAGAAATGTGCGCTTCGCAATGGAAATGGCAAAGCGGTAACCCTATGGGTTACGAGGCGTAATTTTGTCGGTGCAGCCCGATAAAATTATTTATTCAAACCGCAAAACCCTCGCTATTGCCGTCGATTCGTTCGGACGATTAATCGTCCGCGCGCCGAAACGTTGTAATGAAGAGCGGATTTTTACGTTTTTAAAAGCAAAAGAGAACTGGATATTGCGTAAAAAAGCGGAAAGGGCGGGGGCAGGTATCGATTTACCAAGCGAAAATTTGGACGGCTACGGTTTATTTTTAGAGGGAAAGCGGTATCTCCTTTCTCTTGCGCCCATTAAAAAAGTGCGTTTGGAAGAGTCGGAAAAACGCTTGTACGTACCGCAAAACGAGTCGAGGGTTGCCCTTGTGAAATGGCTGAAAGCCGAAGCGAAACGCCGACTTACCGCATATACGAAAGAGCAGGCGCTAAAGATGCAGGCGGTCTACAAATCCGTTGGCGTTACTTCTGCAAAGGGTCGATGGGGTTCTTGCTCGTACGATAACGCCGTGCATTATTCTTTTCGTTTGCTTTACGCGCCAACCTCGGTGATTTTTTACGTTGTAACGCACGAATTGGCGCATACGAAACACAAAAACCATTCCGCTGATTTTTGGCGAGAAGTAGAAAACTACTGCCAAGATTGGCGAGAAAAGCGTGCTTGGTTGAAAGGGCACGCACTGCTTATGGAAATTTTCTGACGGGGTGGACCGTATGAAAACTTTGCGAAAAAAATTCTTGCGTACGTTCTGCGTATTCACGGCGGCGTTTGGCGTTTTTGCCCTTTCCGCCTGCGATTTGATGTCGGAATTTACCATAGACGAAACGCCTACGGATTCCTCTTTGGGTGCGGGAACTTCTTCCAAACCTTGGGAGGATTGGGGACAGGAAGAGGATACGCCTGCGCAGCCTACCCCTGAAAAACCAAACGAGAATAAAACGGTTGCAAGGGAAGAGCTCGACGAGATTGGACACAAAGTCGTCTATTACACGGACGGCACGTGGGAGGATTTGGGCAGAGCCGTGCCTTTAAGCACCGCCTCGCCCGCGCCGAAGACGCAGTACGGTTATCAGTCCTTAAAAAAGGAAAAAAACGGAGCGGGACTTTGTGCTTTTTATGAAGATCTTTACGAGGTCGCGTCTGCCTTCCATACCTCGACGGTGGATTTAAAAACGGAAGACGGTGTTTGCGAGATTGCCATGCTTCCCTATTATCAGTACGAGATTACCACAGAGCAGGCAATTTCCGTTTGGAAGGTATTCGGTGCGGAAAACCCGGCGTATTATTGGATTAGCCCCGTAGTGTCCTATACCTCCAAAAATTTATATTTCTTGGCGGACGAGGCGTACGCAAAGGCAAGTACTCGTTCGGAAATCCGAAAATCCATTGAAGAGGTTGCACTCGATTGCGATCGTTATCTGTCGGGCAAAACGTCCTTGGAAGAGCGCGCTTTGACCATTTACGATTATCTTATTTACAAGCTCGATTACGCCTATAAAGCGGACGGGATTACCCCTGAAACGGCGGCGTGGGCACACAATATCGTGGGTCTGACGAAAGGGAAAGGGGTTTGCGAAACCTATGCGGAGGCGTTCGATTATTTTTGCGGATTGTTTGGTTTGAACTGTATAACGGTTACGGGCATGGCAACGCAGGACGGCGTCAAGGTAGGACACGCTTGGAATTATTTGTCCTTTGGCGAAGACTGGTACGGCGTGGACGTAACCTGGGGCGATCAGGAGTATTTGCTTCGTTCGTGGTTTGGGAAGGAAAAAACCGAATTTTTATCCTTACACGAGGAAACGACGCCTGACGTGGGTTGGGGGATTGATTATCAATGCGCCATGCCAACGCTTACAAAAGGGAACCTCTGTCCCGTTTTATTTAACGACGGAACGGGGGAAAGCCGTTTCGTTGCGTCAGTGGATAAAGCTTTTGCTTTAATGGAAAACGAGCGGGGCAGGTACGAGATTATTTTGTATCCCGACACCACGGTAACGAAACGGAATGCTATCGGTATCTATCCCTTGGAAGCGGCTTTCTATACGGCGCTGCCCAAGGCGCAATCGATTACCTTTACGGCAGAAAGACTGTACGTTTCGGGTAATCATTATTATCAACCTGAAATCAATACGGATAACGCGCTTACCTTGCAATCAAGTATCTATTTAAAGGACGTCGAATTGAAAGCGCCGTCTATTAAGAAAAACGGGCATCTTCTATTGCCGATATAAGCAATCAGCGCAAGAAATAAGGCTTTTCGTGTTTAAGGAAAGGCGCTTTGCGGTATAAATAACAAAAGAGAAAAATCTCGAAAGAGGAAGTTATGATAGAACTGAAAAACGTCAGCTACTCCGTGCAGGACGAGCTGGGACAAAAAACGATTTTAAAGGATATTTCCTTAAAATTAGACGACCGTTTCGTGGCGTTTACAGGCCCGAACGGGGGCGGTAAATCCACCCTTGCCAAGGTGATTGCGGGGATTATTAAGCCCACGGAAGGGCGTATTTATTTTGACGGCGAGGACATCACCGACTTGTCCGTTACGGATAGAGCAAAGAAGGGGATTTCTTACGCCTTTCAGCAGCCCGTCCGTTTTAAGGGCTTGACCGTGCGCGATCTTATTAACATTGCCGCAGGAAAAAATATGAAGGTTTCCGACGCTTGTGCTTACCTTTCCGAGGTGGGTATGTGCGCCCGCGATTATATCGATAGAGAGGTCAACGCTTCTCTTTCGGGGGGCGAATTAAAACGCATTGAAATCGCAACGATTTTGGCGCGTGCGACCAAGCTTTCCGTTTTTGACGAGCCGGAGGCGGGGATCGACCTTTGGAGCTTTGGCAACCTAATTAAGGTTTTCGAAAACATGTATCAAAAAACGAAAGGGAGCATTTTAATTATTTCCCACCAAGAGCGCATCCTTAATATCGCGGACAAAATCGTGGTAATTGCAAACGGACAAATCCAAAACGTGGGCGCAAAATCGGACGTTTTACCCAAATTGTTGGCGTCTGATTCGTGCCGAGTTTTGACGGATAAATTATAATTAGGAGGGGGCAGGTATGGATTCAATACAGAAAGATTTGTTATTGCAAATCGCCGATTTACACGGCGTCCCCCAAGGCGCGTATAATATCCGTGCAAACGGTGAAACGCTTGGCAGAGCAAGCAGCGCCAATATCGATATCGTTACCAAAACGGACGGGAAAGCGGGGATTGATATTTTTATCAAGCCCGGAACGAAGAACGAGAGTATGCATATTCCCGTCCTTATCAGTAAAGCGGGGTTACAGGAAGTCGTCTACAACGATTTTTATATCGGCGAGGACGCCGACGTAACCATCGTCGCAGGCTGCGGGATTCATAACAGCGGCGAAAATGCGACTTCTCAACACGACGGGGAACATACCTTCCACGTCGGTAAAAACGCGAAAGTGCGTTACGTAGAAAAACATTACGGTGCAGGGGACGGCAACGGAAAAAACGTAATGAACCCCACGACGGTGGTGTATCTTGACGAGGGTGCGCGTATGGAAATGGAAAGCACCCAGATCAAAGGGGTCGATTCGACCAACCGTTTGACGAAAGTGGAAATGCAAACGGGCGCGGAATTTATCGTAAAAGAAAAATTGTATACGCACGGACAACAGACGGCGGATACGGATTTCGTGGTAGAAATGAACGGCGCGGGCTGCCGCGCGGACGTCATGTCCCGTTCGGTGGCGGCGGATGCTTCAAAACAGCGTTTCGTTTCGACCATGAACGGCAATGCGCCTTGCTATGGGCATACCGAATGCGACGCAATTATTATGGACCAAGCCGCCGTTTCCGCAGCGCCTTGTCTTACCGCCAACCACGTGGACGCAGAACTGATTCACGAGGCTGCAATCGGGAAAATCGCAGGCGAGCAGTTGATAAAACTGATGACGCTGGGTTTGACGGAGAAAGAGGCAGAGGAGCAGATTATCAAAGGCTTCCTCCACTGATAAGAAACCGTGTATAAGGGCGTATCTTGAAACAAAAACGGAACCTGCCCTCAGTTACGTACGGTTTGTACGCGCCTGTCGGGCAGAACCGCGTGTTTTGTTCCAATCTGCAACCCTTCTCCACAGTTTCGTGGGACGGCTTCTATACGTCGCAATACATTGTCAAACCTTACGTTTTGCCTCGTTACGTACGCCAATGTACGCGCCTCGGCAAAGCCGCAGTTTTCCTCGTCTTGCTCGTATCTAACCCGCCCCGTGTAACCGACAGGTAACGTCGCAGGACGGTGGAAGGATGGATATAACTGGATGCATCCCGCGTTGCCTGCAAGATTATCTTGCTGTGGCAATCTTAAAACGATAACCATTAAACTTGTAAAAAATCAAAGGAGAATAAATATGAGCGAACTTGCTTACAAAAGAACGAACGTCTACGAAGTCGCAGACGAAAAATTGATGAAAGCCATCTTCGATTACGCAGAGGGTTATAAAACCTTCATCGACGAGGGAAAAACCGAGCGCGAAGCTTGCGCGTACGTCGTTGAGGCGGCAAAAGCGCAGGGCTATAAGCCTTTCGAATTCGGTATGAAATTAAAGGCGGGCGACAAGGTCTATTATGACAACCGCGGTAAAAACGTTTACCTTATCAAGATCGGCAGCGCAGACGTTGCCAAGGACGGCGTACGTATTATTGCTTCTCATATCGACAGTCCCCGTATCGATTTGAAACAAGTACCCTTCTACGAAACGGACGGTATCGCGTTTGCCAAGACCCACTATTACGGCGGGCTTAGAAAATACCAATGGGCGGCAATCCCTCTTGCATTGCACGGGGTTGTTGCGCTTGCGGACGGCAGCGTGTTAAACGTAAAAATCGGCGAGGATGAAAACGATCCCGTCTTCTATATCAGCGATTTGTTGCCCCATTTGGCGGCAAAACAAAACGCAAAGCCCTTGGGCGAAGCCATCGGCGGGGAAGACCTCAATATCTGGCTTGGGAATATCCCTTACGTGGCGGCGGATAACGAAAAGGATAAGACGGTAAAGGAAAACCTTCTCAAAATTCTGCATGAAAAATACGGCGTGAAAGAAGAAGACTTCCTTTGTGCCGAACTTTCGTTGGTTCCTTCCTTTAAGGCAAAGGATATCGGTTTTGACCGCGCGCTTATCGGCGCGTACGGCCACGACGACCGCGTTTGTTCCTATCCTGCATACACCGCCCTCTTCGACGAACCTTCCAGCGAGCATACCGTTATGGTAATTCTTGCCGACAAGGAAGAAATCGGCAGCGAGGGCACGACGGGTATGCAGTGCGCGCTCTTCACCGACTTGCTCGACGAAATCGCACGCTCGTTTCATACGACCTCTGCGGCTGTTCGTGCAAAGTCTATGTGCCTTTCCGCAGACGTCAACGCTGGGTACGACCCCAACTATCCCGACGTTTGCGAAAAACTCAATTCCGCATATCTTTCCCACGGTGCAGGAATCACCAAATTTACGGGTGCAAGAGGGAAGAGCGGTTCCAACGACGCCAATGCAGAATTCGTGGGCTATCTTCGCAAACTCTTTGCAGATAACGGCGTGATTTGGCAGACGGGCGAAATGGGCAGAGTAGACGTCGGCGGCGGCGGTACGGTTGCAAAATATATCGCCAATATGAACATCGACACCATCGATATCGGCGTACCCGTTATTTCGATGCACTCGCCTTTTGAAGTCATTTCCAAGGCAGACTTGTACGAAAACTATCTCGCGTTCCGCGCCTTTATCAAATAAACCAAGTACCCGTGTACGAGACGAAATCAAAAAAGCGGCTTTTCAGCCGCTTTTTTTCATAAAATTAAACCCCGCGTTTTTACGCGGGGTTTCGTACTTATTCGATGGTAACGTTTCCGTTTGCGATACGCAAAGTGGAGGCGTAATAGGCGGTTAAGCCTTTCGTTAATTCTTCCAAATCACTCCAAGCAATCGTTTCGTTTGCCGAGTGCATCGAAAGCTGCGTAATGCCGATATCCGCGCCCGAAAGACTCAAATGCCGACGGAAACTTACGCCGAGGGTAGAGCCGCTTCTTACGTCCGAGCGGTTGAAGAAAGTTTGATATTTTACTTCGGCGTTGTCAAACAAAGTCTTTACGACGGCAAAGGAAAGGGCGTCCGTGATATACGCGCCACTTGCGTGCGATTTGATGGCAATCCCGCTGCCCAAAGCGCAACGGTTGGTCGGGTCGGTTTTTTCGGGATGATTGGGATGGGTTGCATGCGCGTTATCCACGGATAACAAGAACGAAGAGGACAGTGCCTTATAAAATTCGTTGTCGTCAAAGCGAAGCGCGTAGGTGATGCGGCGCAGGGTATTTTCTAAAAAATCCCCGTCTGCTCCGTCGGGCGTAGCGTTGCCGATTTCCTCGCTGTTATAGGCGACGAATACGTTGATACCGCCGCTTTCAGGCGCGGCAAGCAAAGCCTGTAACCCAGTGTAAACACTTGCCAAATCGTCCAGTCTCGGCGAAGATAAAAACTCGTTTTGTAAACCGAACGAGTGGGGCATGTCTGCGTTCACGAGGAATAAATCGTAAGAAATCACGTTGCCGTCCGTCATTTTTTTCAAGACGTCGTCCATGGCGATTCCGTTGTCGTTAAGCGAAATCATGGGTTTTAAATCCGTCTGCGCGTTGATTGCCAACCCGTCGTTTACCGTGCGGTTTTGATGGATAGCAAGCGAGGGGATTTGCAAAAAGAAAGGCGAAGTAATAATTTCTTCCTTTAAAACGCTGCCTTGCCGTTTAATGACTCTACCTGCAATTTGTAGGGGTCTGTCAAGGAAAGTATGCCAAGCGCCGCCGCCGTAGGTCTCGACGTTTAACAGCGCGCAATATTCCGATTTGATAAGGGGATTTTCCTTGATTTTCAAAGCGCAGCTATCGGTGTGCGCCGCGGCAATTTTAAAGGAGAAATCGTCTAAACTACCAACTGAAAAGGCAACGACTCCGCAACCTCTTACGACGAAATATTTTCCGCCTTCGTTGACGGACCAATCTTCTCCTTCTAACAACTCAACGAACCCGTTTTCGTTTAAAAACGCTTGTACGTTTTCACGAACGTGGTAGGGGGTAGGTGAGTTTTTCAAAAATTCGATAAAACTTTCGTTCATAAATATTCTTCCTTGTAATATCACAAAATATTCGTATTCCTATTGTAGCACTTTTTTTTGGCTTTGACAAGTATATTGCGAAAAAAGCGAAGAAAATCGCAAAGATTTAATAAATTGACGCTTGGCAATACTTCCCTTTTTACGTAAGGACGAGTATGCGACAAAATACGATGAAATTCGCGTGAAAATTGTTAAAAATCCAATGAAAAAACATTTAAGCAGTTGACAATATTGTTGAATATAATTATAATATAATAATGGATACTCTCTTTGTTTAGACGTAGAGAGAGTAAGACGAAAGAGGTGAATAAAATGTTGCGTGCAAAGAGCGAAAACGTGTCGATGGAAACGAAAAAACGGTATCTTACGGCACTGTTTCAAATGTTAAAAAGACGGGAAGGTTTAACGGTCGTGGATGGGAGGTCCCATTACAACGATACGGAGCTTCGTTTAATTTGCGAAGTGTTTGCGGCAAAAAGCGAGGGAAGAAGATTGATTTCCACGCAGCTTGCAAAATTGCTGGGGATTACCCGTTCGGCGGTTTCGCAAATCGTCAGTCGGTTGGAAGAGAGAGGCATCGTCAAGCGCGTTGCCGATACGATTGACAAAAAAATCGCTTATATTGAAATCACGGAAGAGGCGTTGTATTCCTATTCGGAGGATATGGGACGGGTGCTCGACCTCGTTGGGACGCTTATCGAGGAGTACGGAGAAGAGAAATTCTATATGCTTTGCAGTCTTTTTGAAGAATTTATAGACCTTGCGGAAAAAAGAAAGGCAGAGCTGGTGCGCTAAAAACAAAAGAAAGAGCGATCGTTTTTTTGGACGAAAAGAAGAAAGAATCCGTTCGTCCTTGTGTGGAGGAGTATAGAGGAGTATATATGTTGCAATTAATTGACGTAAAGAAAAATTATAAGACGGCAGGGCAGATCGTACCGGCGTTAAAAGGGGTAAGCCTTTGTTTCCGTAAGAACGAGTTCGTGTCTATTCTCGGCGCTTCGGGTTGCGGAAAAACGACCCTGCTTAATATTATCGGGGGCTTGGACAAGTATACGTCGGGGGATTTGATTATCAACGAAAAATCGACCAAGGCGTATAAGGACCGCGATTGGGACGTGTATAGAAACCATCGCGTTGGCTTCGTTTTTCAATCGTATAACTTGATTCCTCATCAAACCGTATTGGGGAACGTAGAGATTGCTTTGACGATTGCAGGGCTTAGCAAAGCGGAACGCAAAAAACGCGCGAAAGAGGCGCTCGTGCGCGTAGGACTTGGGAAGGAATTGCACAAACGCCCCAACCAGCTTTCGGGCGGACAAATGCAACGCGTCGCCATTGCCCGCGCGCTTGTCAACAACCCCGAAATTTTGCTTGCCGACGAACCTACGGGGGCGTTGGATACGGTAACGAGCGTACAGATTATGGACCTTATCCGCGAGATCGCGGGTGAGCGTTTGGTAATTATGGTTACGCACAATCCCGAACTGGCGGAAGAATATTCCACCCGTATCGTCCGCTTGCAGGACGGATTGGTGGTTTCGGACTCTAATCCTTGCGACCCGTCCGAACTCGTTGAGATGGAAGAGGAAGTGCAGCCTTTCGACGCCGAACACGCGGCGTGCGCCGAAGCGATTCAAGAGGCGGCGGATATTGCGGCGAAAAAAGGCGAGGACGTGGAAGAGCGGATAGAAGCGGCGCTTACCGAAAAACAAATTAAAAAGCGCGCGAAGAAGTTGGCAAAAAAAGCCAAAAAAGCCGCCAAGAAAAAGGCGGAACGCTCGTCGATGTCTTTTAGAACGGCGCTTGGTTTAAGTTTCCGCAACCTAATGACGAAAAAGGGCCGTACGACCTTGACCTCGGTTGCCGGCAGTATCGGTATTATCAGCGTTTGTTTGGTTTTGGCGCTTTCCAACGGCTTTAATAATTATATAAGAAAGATGGAAGAGGATATGCTTTCGGCGTATCCGCTTGAAATTGCAGAAACGACGGTAGACGTTACGGCGATTATGTCGGGTATGAACTCTTTGGACGATATGCCCGAACTCGACAAAATCGGCGACAAAGTATATATCAACTCCTTCTTGACGAATATTGCGCAAGGGATGCAGATTTCCAACAATCTTACGCAAGAATATTTCGACTACGTCGAATCGATGGGTCCGGATTTGTACACGGCAATCCAATACAAATACGGGGTTAATTTGCTCAGCAATATTTATACGGAAATCGAGCTTGGCAGCGGGGACGTTCAAAAACACCAAGGTATTTTGTCGTTGTCTACCTTAAAATCCTACTACGTGCAGAAATTGACCGAACAAGAAGAAAAATACGCCGAACTCGTTTACCTTGTCGAATACCTTGGCGAGATTTACGGTACGATGCCAGGCACTTCGCAAATAGGCAGTGAAAATTACGGGAAATACGTGCTTTCGCAATACGACGTCGTGGAGGGACATTTCCCGAGAAACACCCAAGAAGCGGTGCTTGTTATCGGCAATAACAACGATATTACCGACCTTACCTTGGCGCAGCTTGGGTTTTTGGATGAAGAGTCTTTCTTAAACCTCTTCCCCGAAGAAACGGAAGAATTGCCGGAGGATAGCGCCGTTATCCGCGACGAGCAACTCATCGATTATAAAAATATCGTCGGTAAAAAATATACCCTCTTTTATAACGATACCGTGTATACTCCGGCAAACCCGATGACGAGCGATTATCTTTACGACTATCAAGGGGACAGAACGGCGGAAGGCTTGGGTACGCACGACGGCGCAGACGGGGTGGAAATCGAAATCTCGGGGATTCTGCGTTTGAAAGACGATATGAATTACGGCTGCCTCAAAGGCGGGCTCTATTTCACGGAAAAACTCGTTACCGATTATATCGCCGTCAACGAACAGTCCCAGGTTGCGGAAAGCTTGCGCACGCAATACGACGTTATCCAAAATTTAAGAACGCTGCAGTTGGAGATGGAATCCCTCTCGCCCACCGATCCGACCTACTTGGAAAAGGCGCAACAACTGCAACAATATATGCTGTCGAACTTGCAATATTTCAAACGAGTAGCCCCCTTGCTTAGCGAGTATTATATTGAATACAAAGCAGAAGGCTTTACGGGGTATATGCTCTACGGGGATATGGCGCTGCGCGCAGTCGGAGGGAAATCCTTCCCCAACGGCTTGGCAATCTATACCGACGATTTCGAATCGAAGGAAGCGATTTTGGCGCATCTGGATAGATGGAACGATACGCACGAAAAAGAGGACCAAATCACGTATACGGACACCGTCGGTATGATGATGACGATGATGCAGACGA
>JAZUCW010000129.1:0-4609 GCA_045639305.1 Candidatus Scatosoma sp. | reverse complement strand
CTTGCTAAGCTTGCCCGTCGAGGGGTACACGAGAGTCAAGGGCCCCGGTAAAAACGCTTCGCGCAATTTTTTTGCGTACGGCGGGTCGTAATCGATAATTCGGCTTACGTCGTATCCGCTATGCACGTGGGCAATCAAGGGATTGTCGTTCGGTCTGCCTTTCACCTCGAAAATACGTTTTACCGCAGTATCGTCAAAGGCGTTTCCGCCCAATCCGTACACCGTTTCCGTAGGCATTGCCACGACACCGCCCTCGAATATAATAGTTTTCGCCTCCGAAAGCGTTTCGGAAGTAATGGGTTTTATCTTCGTTTCCATAACTTATTCGAAGGGAATCTCCTCGTCAATCGTTTTCAGATTCCCCTTCCGCGTCGGCATCGGCGGTTCCACGTCCCCGTAATCGTCGTCGGGGGCTTCGTATTCTACGTCGTCGTCATACTGCACGGGCGTCGTGCCGTATTGAGGCGGCTCGTCCTCGCGGTTCTGCTCGTCCACGTCCACGAACTTCGTATATTCGCCAATGAACTTCAACGCAACCCTGCCCTGCTCGCCCGCTCTGTGCTTCGCAAGGATAAGCTCTGCCGCGCCCTTGACAATTTTGCCCGATTCGATTTCCTCTTTCGTGGCGATTGCCTCGGGACGGCTGATAAACATAACGATGTCCGCGTCTTGCTCGATTGCGCCCGATTCACGAAGGTCGGACAGTTGCGGTTCTTTCGATTGAATACGACGGAGCTGGGAAAGCGCGATAACAGGCACGGACAATTCCTTCGCCATGATCTTGAGTTCTCTCGTAATCGCCGCAACCTCTTGCGTACGGTTTTCCGAACCGCCGTATTTCGGATCACCGCTGCTCATAAGCTGGATATAGTCGATCATAATCAAATCAAGCGAACCTGCCGTGGTCTTTAATCGTCTGCATTTAGACAAAATTTCCGCAGGCGTAACACGGGAAGAATCGTCGATATAGATATTGCTCTTTTTGAGTTGGTCGCCTGCCAACATCAATTTTTTCCATTCCTTTGCCGACAATTCGCCCGAAAGCGCGTTACGCATGCTGACGTTTGCATACGAGCATACCAATCTTTGCACGATTTCTTGACGGGGCATTTCCAACGAGAATACGGCGCAAGTCTTCCCCGCGCGCAAAGAAGCGTTTTCCACGAGGTTCATCGCAAGCGGGGTTTTCCCCATACCAGGACGAGCAGCCAAGACGATCAATGCGCCCGCCTGCAAACCGTTGGTGATTCTATCCAATCTCTTAAAACCCGTCGGGATCCCTTTATACGAATCGGGATCCGATTGCAGCATTTCAAACTTCTTTAATACGTCGTCAATGATCGCGTCTTCGCCCATACCCAAAAGCGCCGAACGTTCCGTCTCCTGCGAAATGTCGTAAATGCTCTTTTCCGCAAAAGCAAGCGACGTCGTTTCATCCGTGCTTTTCATGGACGATTCGATAATCTTTCTCGACGCGCGAATAAGTTTTCTATTGATACTATCCCGTTTGATAATGTCGTAATACGATTTATAATTTGCCGCCGACGGAGTAATTTGCGCGAGGTCAGTTAAATAGGCGATGCCGCCCGCCTTTTCCAAAAGCGCATCCCCTTCCAATCTATCCGCCACCGTTACGAGGTCGACGGGTTTGCGTTCTGCAAACACCTTTTGCATAGCGTGGACGATAAATTTATGCGATTCTTGATAAAAATCCTCTTCGCTTAATTTTTCTACCAACTCCGACGCAATCTCGTTGTCAATCAACAAACAGCCCAAAAGTGCCATTTCCGCGTCACGGTTATAAGGCATCGTATTTACTTCGTTTGCCATATCCTATCTCCTTATCGGGCGTATACGCTTTCGTCGCATACCTGCCCCCTCATTTCAATCAATCCAATAACGTTTTAAATTCTTCCAAAGTCGACTTGAATTCTTCCATCGCCGCATCGAAAGGCGCTTTTTCCGTCAAGTCTACGCCCGCTTTTTTGAGTATCGAAACGGGGTCTTGTTCACCACCAGCGGAAAGGAAACGGAAATAATCCTGCACCGCACTTTCCCCTTCGGATAAAATCCGCTTTACGATAGACACTGCGGAAATAATCCCCGTTGCGTATTTATACACGTAAAATGCGTTGTAAAAATGCGGGATTCTTGCCCATTCATAGGCAATTTCCTTGTCGTGAATTACGCCGTCGCCGTAATATTGCTTGTTAAGCTCGTAATATACTTCGTTTAAACTTTCTTTCGTCAACGCCTCGCCGTTTTCCGCTTTGGTATGCGCAATCTGTTCGAATTCGGCAAACTGCGTCTGACGGAACAACGTCGCGCGGAACATGTCCATATAATAATTTAAAAGATACTTTTTCAGCTCTTTATCTTCACTCTTTTTATAGAGGTGCTTTAAGAGCAGCACTTCGTTTACCGTGCTGGCGATTTCCGCAAGGAAAATGGTGTATTGCGCCTTAGAATAGGGCTGATTTTGCACCGATTTATACGAATGCAGGGCGTGTCCCATTTCGTGCGCGATCGTAAATACGTCGTTGGTCGTGGGCTGATAATTTAACAAAACGAACGGGTGCACGTCGTAAATCCCTGCAGAGTACGCGCCGCAGCGTTTCCCTTCGGTTTCGCAAACGTCAATCCAGCCTTCGTCCTTGCCTTTGCGCAAAAGTGTCTGATACGCTTTCCCCAAAGGCGCAAGCCCTTCCACTACCAAATCGTACGCCTCTTCGAAGGGAAGTTTGATGTCCGCGTTTTGCACCAAGGGCAAATGTACGTCGTACATGTGCTGCTGAGAAAGCCCCAATACTTCTTTTCTTAACGAAATATACTCGTGCATAGCAGGCAGGGCAGCGTGCACCGATTCGATCAGGTTTTCGTAAACGATAGGCTGTACGTCCTCGTTTTTCATCGCCATTTCTTTACAGCTTTCGTATTTGCGTGCCGTTTTATAAAAAACGTCCTTTTTGACGTTGCCGTAATACGCCTGCGTAATCGAATCGATGAGTTTTATATACGCTTCGTAGTATTTTTCAAACCATTCTTTGCGTTCCTTATCGTTGCCCGAACGCAAAACTACGCCGTACATACCGTGGCTTATCGGAGTTTCTTCGCCGTTAAAGCTTGCCGTGGGCAGGTTTAAGTTGGCGTTGTTTAACATAGAGAACACGTCTTGGAAACCGCCCATAACGTCTGCAGAAAGGGTCAATAATTTTTCTTCCGCTTCGCTTAATACGTGCGCTTTCGAATCGGCGATTTTGCGGAGCATATAATCGTAGGGTGCAAAATCGGGATCGGTGATAAAGCCGTTTAAAAGGTTTTCGTCTACCGCCGTCAATTCGGGTTCGATAAAGGACAATCGCGCGAAAATTTTGGACATCATTGCCCCGACCATCGCAAGCGAGGAAGTGTATTTAGACACGCGCACGTCCTCGTCGTGACGCAGGTTTGCGTACAGATACAGTCTCTCGATACGGCGGGAAATGGTATCCACCAAACGCAAGCAGGAAAGCAAGGTTCCTTTTTGGGAAAGCTTGCCTTTAAATACGTCGAAATCGTAATTTGCATATTCGGATTCTACCGATTTGTATTCTTGTTCCCAAGCCTCGTCGTCGACGAAAATATCGACGAGGTTCCATTTTAAGTTGTTTGCTATTTCTTCTCTTTTCATGATTTATTCTTCCCTCTATATGAAATTCGGAATTCGGAATTCGGACTTCGGAATTATGGCTGAGATTTAAAATAGAGATACGCTCCATTCGCTTCGCTCAGTCGGTATGACACTCGGTTACACAAGGATTTTAGACCGAGTAGTTTCACGAAACTGTGGAGAAGGGTTGCAGATTGAAACAAAACACGGAAGCTTCGCCGACGCGACTTTACAAGTCGTAAACGAGCGAGGCGAATACCGTTTTTGTTTCAAGATGCGCCCTTATACACGGTTTCTTATTAGTTTTTGAAGCTGTGGATCGGCGCCGGTATATTCCCCCCACGATTGATAAGACGAGAGGAGTCGCAGTTGTGTACGGGCATAACGGGCGCTCTGCCTAACAACCCGCCAAAGCTGACTTCGTCGCCGACTTTTTTGCCAGGGGCAGGGATAATACGCACCGCCGTGGTCTTGTTATTAATCATACCGATTGCCGCCTCGTCCGCAATCATCGCCGCAATCGTCGTTGCGGGCGTGTCGCCAGGAATGGCAATCATATCCAAACCCACGCTGCAAACGCAGGTCATCGCCTCTAATTTATCCAAAGTAATTCTGCCTGCTTCCGCCGCGCGAATCATACCGATATCCTCGGAAACGGGGATAAACGCACCCGAAAGTCCACCGACCCGCGAGGATGCCATAACGCCGCCCTTTTTCACCGCGTCGTTGAGCCTCGCATGCACCCCCGTCGTACCGTGTCCGCCGACGTATTCGATCCCCAATTCTTCCAAAATCTCTGCAACCGAATCCCCAATTGCAGGCGTTGGAGCCAAAGACAAATCCACGATACCAAACTGCGCGTTCAAACGCTTTGCCGCTTCTTTTGCCACGAGCTGCCCCGCGCGGGTAATTTTAAACGCCGTGCGTTTTATCATTTCCGCCGCTTCGGTAAGGTCTGCT
>JAZUCW010000128.1:0-3258 GCA_045639305.1 Candidatus Scatosoma sp. | reverse complement strand
CCATAAAGGGGTTGTCCTCGACCGCATTGCAAAACGCAACCAACTTCGCCGCGCCGATACCGTCCGCGTCTTTGGTCAAATTCGCCGCTTCTTTAAACACTTCGCCCATCATTTTCACGGCTTCCATATTAATCCCCGTCTTCGTCGAACCGACGTTTACGGACGAACAAAGCCGTTTGGTCGTCGCAAGCACTTCGGGAATGGTACGGATAAACGTCCGCTCGTACTCCGCCGTCGATTTATGCACCAACGCCGAATATCCGCCGAGGAAATCGATCCCCAACGTTTCTGCCGCGTCGTCAAGCGCCTTACCAATCAAGGGCGCTTTGTGCGGAAACGCCGCGCAAAGCAAGCTGACGGGCGTAACGGAAACACGCTTGTTGACGATGGGAATCCCGTATTCCCCCGAAAGCTCTTTCGCCGTTTTGACAATGCGTTCGGCTTTCGTACAAACGAGGTCGTACACCTTGCGCGCCGTTTCTTCCGCGCTGTCGCGGATACAGCCAAGCAAGGACAATCCCATCGTAATCGTTCTTATATCCAGGTGCTCTTCCTGCACCATCGCAATCGTTTCTAAAACGTCGTTATTACTAAACATAACCTATCTCCTTTAAAAACGATCGCTTAAATATTGTGCATTGCGTTGAAGATGTCTTCGTGTTGCATATAAATCGTCATACCGATTTGCTTACCCAGTTCGGCACATTCTTCCGCCAAAGCAGACAATTCCTTTGCCGCAGAAGAAATCTCCACGATCATAATCATCGCAAAATATTCGCTTAAAATGGTTTGGGAAATATCCTCGATATTTACCCCTCTTTCCGCTAAAAAACTACTTACTTTTGCAATAATCCCTTTTTTGTCTTTGCCCGTTACGGTTACGACTGCCCTCATACCAACTTCTCCTTTCGTTTTTTCTTATTCTCTATCTTCTTTCTCTTCCGTAGTTTCTTGTTCTTCTATCCCCGCAGGCAATTCTTCCTGCGCAGGCTCGTCTACCTTTTCTTCCATTTCCACCCCGTCTTCGTCAACCTCTTCAAATTCGAGGGCTTTCTTTTGCAGAATTTCGTATTGAATCACGAAATTGCTTTGCACGATATAATGGACGAAATCCCCGCTTTCAAATTCGGGCAGGGGCATTTCAGGGTCGTGATACGCCTCGCGTTCCATCCATTCGCATTTTTTCTTGTTCCAAGTCTCGAATACACAAGAAACAACGTCGATATTGTCCTTTTGCAAATTGTTTTCATCGAAGCAGTAAAAATAATTCTTTTCTTCGTTCTTTAACCCCGTAGATACGTAAGACAGCATTTTAAAATATCGACGGATACGACTGAATTTTATCGACATGAACGGAAAAATCAAGATAATATAGATTGCCGACATTACGTATACGCACATCTCAGGCAAAATTTGCATCGGGTCTTCGTAGGGAAGCCCGATATAATACACCAGCCACGCGATACAGTAAGCAAAGTACGCAAACGTAATTGCCCAAAACACCGACAAGATTCTCTTTTTTTGTTTATACGCCGCCAAATAATCGGCGTCTTTATACACGGAAACCATAGTATTCTCTCTTTTATTTGTTGTAAACAAACAAGACGCCAAGGGTGCTCTTGCCGCAATGGCTCGTAATAATCGAACCCGCAACCGTTTCAATAATTTCATCGAATTCGAAAAGTTCTTCTACCTTTTCACGCGCCGCCGCCACAAGCTCGGGTTCTGCCGACGAATGGGTAATAAAGCAACGGGTCTTGTCGTAATTAGGATATTTCTCCTTCAAATCCTCTACGTACTGCTTGATGAGGAAACTCATTTTCCCGCGGTATTTTTTACCGGGTACGAGCTTGCCTTCTTCCATATAGATGAGGGGATGAATCTTTAAAATATTCGCGCCGAACATTTCCATTTTCGAACAACGCCCGCCCTTGTAAAGATAATCGAGTCTGTCGGGTACGAACGAAGTGTTTACTCGATGACGAAGCTCTAAAATCGTCTTTTCGATTTCTGCCGCCGATTTACCCTCGTCGCGAAGATCCGCCGCCTTCATTACCAACAAACCCTGCCCGGAGGAAAGCGCCATCGAGTCGATTACGCGCACCTTACCCTTGAAGGATTCCGCCGCCTGCAACGCCATATTATGCGAGCCGGAACTAAGCTTAGAAATATTGAAATGGATAACTTCGTCGCCTAACTTTAACTGCTCCGCAAAAAACTCTTCATAATCGCCGATGCTGGGCGCGCTGGTTTTAGGCAGAGTCTTCGTCTTTGCAACGAAATCGAAAATATCCTGCGGCGTAATGTCCACGCCGTCGTGGTAGGAGTCCGTCCCCAAATTGACCTGCAAGGGCAAAATGCCGATGTTGCGGGTCTGTACCAAGTTGCCAAGGTCGCAAGTGCTGTCCGATGTGATACGAATTGCCATAATTGTTTTCTCCTTCTATTTACGATAATTCCTCATGGATTAAATATTTCCCTATAAATTCTCGGTGCTCGATTGCCCACTCGGGTACGATACCGATAATGTCCGTTACTTTATACAGCCTGTCCAAATGCGAGCCCTGCGTTTGGTTATAACGGCTGTCTATGCTTTTGTTGCGGTTGTCGCCGAGGAAAAATACCTCGCCTTTGCCAACCTCGTATACGCCGAAGCTGTATACGTCTGCGTTTTCATAATACGCGTACGGTTCGTACAGTTTTACCCATTTGTCCGTGCCTGCGTATTTGATTTCTATCTGCCCTTTGGTACATTTTACCGCGTCCCCCTCAACGGCGATGAGGCGTTTTATGAGGTACTTGGTTTTCTTGCCTTCCTCTTTCTTCTCGTTTTCCGCTTTGATTTCCGGGATATTTTCCACGTATACCACGATAACGTCGCCGCGCTCAGCGTCCTCGCCGTCGCAATAGCGCATCAACAGCTTATCGCCGTGCTGCAGCGTATTACACATCGAAGCCCCGTCTACCAGTACGCCGCCGTAGTTGTTCGTCCAGTAAAAACGGAAAATAAACAACGCCAAGACGACGGAAAGGAAGATTGCAAAAAAACGGTAAGTCGAACCCTGCTCTTTTAGGGCGAAGCATTTTTCGTATAAATCGCTGTCTTGCAGCCTACGGTCTTTTCTCACGAATTCTCTCCTTGATCCAAAGTGGATTTTGCCCGCTTTTTTAATTCGTCGCGGGTCATATTGAGGTATTTCCCACAGGTCGTGCATTGCAACTTGACGTCTGCGCCGACCCGCGCAATTTTCCATTGTA
>JAZUCW010000127.1:0-3071 GCA_045639305.1 Candidatus Scatosoma sp. | reverse complement strand
ATTCCTTCGCGAAAGCACCTGCAAACGCGGCACAGGGCGACAGCACGGTTCCTAGCTATGCAAACGGTACGGACGGCGTGTTCTTGCACATCACCAACTATTCTGGTAATACTGCACCCAACTGCGTAGAAATGCAGATCGTACAAAGATTGAACGGTGCAACGACGACGATTTCCAATTCGTTTGTAGATAACATCGTAGACGTAAGAATGACCTTCTCGCTTGCACAGGTAGGGGATACCTATACCTTGACCCTTTACCAAATGGATACGGAAGTGGTAATTAAAGAGATCGCTGGTTTGGCTTTGAATCCCGAAGCGTTCGTAAACGAATACGGTCAGACCTATTTTGGTACGGCTATCTACGAAGGCGCTGGCTGTGACGGCAACCATTGGGAACACAGAGGTTTGTCCATTTACAGCGTAAACGCATATAACGCAGATATCGATGCAGATAGCGTTGTTCTTTCGCAAAGCGAATATACCTATGAAGACGGCGTTGCTTGTACGCCCGAAGTTACGGTAACGATTGACGGCGTTGAATTGGAAAACGGCGTTGATTACGAAGTTGTTTATGAAAACAACAACGCTGTTGGTACGGCAACGGCGAAGGTTGTATTCTACGGCGAAAGAGGCGGTAACGTTGTAGAAAAAGAATTTGCTATCAACGAAGCGGAAGTAGAAGTTCCCGATACTCCCGATACTCCCGAAAATCCCGGAAACACCGATACCCCCGACACTCCCGCTGATGGCGCAGAAACCGAAGATGGCGGTTGCGGCAGCGTTATTGCAATGGGTTCGATTGCAGCTGTTCTTCTTCCCCTCGGCGCAGTTTTAGTTGCTAAAAAGAGAAAATAATCTCATGTCTCCAAGAAATCACTCTCCCGCTTTTGCGGGAGAGGAAGGTTTCTTTTCAACGTTTATCATTTTATCTAAGAAAACATAGATATAGGAGGAATATTATGAAAAAATGGCTTTGTGGCGCATTGGCAGCCGTTTGTGTGCTTGCCTGCGGTGCTTCTCCCGTTCTTACGGCATCTGCGGACGTAGAACTTCCGCATTCGGCAGAAGATTGGGATCTTACGCGTGCTGAAATCGAATATACCGACGAGGGTATTGTAATTACGCAGACGGAAAAGGGTATCCCCGACAGTCAAGCGATTGCGATTTTGGAGGTTCCTTTCGAGAACCTTGACTCGTTTGAAATTACTTTTAACGTTACGATGAACGATTACGTAGCGTCTGGTCGTTTGGCGAACGACGTATGGGCATCCGTCAACGTAATGGGTGTACCTGCATTCTTCAATTGGAGAAACAGCGAAAGCTATGGTTGGGCAAAGGATACTCCCGGCTTGGTTACCCGTTGCTTTAGCTATGACGGCGATTTGCGCTTGATTACCGACGTATATCAAGAAGGCTATAAGACGGCTGGGGACGACCCTTCCAGCCAAACGGTAGATACCTGGACCTGTCTTAACACCTCTGCGGGAGCGTCGATTGAAAAGGATATTACTTTGCGTTTTGCGTGGGAAACTCTTGAAGACGATCGTTCGAAGAGTTTTTACAGTATGTATATAAACGGCAACAAGGTATCGACCTCGGACGAACTTGCTTTTGTAGACAGAGAAGTTTTGTTCCCCGAAGACAAGTTGTATCTGACCGTTGTTTTAAACACGCAGGATAAAGAAACCAACGATTTTTCCACCCTTACGATTAAAGAAATCAACGGCGTAAAAATGGGTAAAAACGTAACCACGAATAACGGCAGCGGAAATGGTGGAGAAGAAGGCGGTTGCGGCAGCGTTATTGGTGCGGCTTCTGCAGTCGTTCTCGTTATCGTTGGCGCGTGCGCTTTGGTTTTAAAGAAAAAGGAGGGCTAACCCGTGAAAAGGTGGCAAAAAATCCTCGGCGCGGCATTGGGCATTGTGATGGGAAGTTTCGTCTTTTCCGCTTGTGATACGGGCGGGGAAACAGGCTCGTCTTCTTCCAGCGCAGGGGGAAACGAAATTGACAAGCAGGCAAAAGTGTTGTCAAAAGCTTTATGGGAAAACCCCTCGCTTGACGATCGTCCCATGGTTATGATGCATTCGGTTGCGAATAATTTGATAGACGACGTATACAATCGCGGATACGGCGGGGTTGTTACCAACGTATCGTGGGATAACACCTATCTTAACAATCAACGCGCGTTTGCGACGTTAAAATCGTCGGTAAAACACGCAATAGGAAAGGGTATGCACGTATGGATTTACGACGAGTACGGATATCCGTCTGGGGCGGCGTACGGGCAAACCTTGAAAGATAATCCCGAATACGAGGCGCTTGGCTTGGTTTCTTCCGCCGTCGTCGTTCCCGCGGGGCAATCGAAAACGATAGACCTTTTGTACGGACATAAAGAGATCGTTGCGGCGTACCTTTACGAGGGTGCAAGTTTGGATACGATCAATCTTGCCACGGCACAAAACGTTACAGCCTCGATTTCTGCGGATAAAAAGACGGTAACCTATCTCAACCGCACCTCCACGCCGAAGGTGTTGGTTGCGTATATGTCCAAACAGTGGTACGAATTTACCCATTCGATGGAAAACTGGTACGCACAGCAACGCTATATTAATATGCTGGATTCGGCACCCGTAGAGAAGTTTATTTCGATTACGCACGACAAATATTATCAAGAACTTCGCGAGTATTTTGGTAACGGTATACAGGCGTTCTTCACGGACGAACCTGCGTTGCAGGGTAGCTATTTTGACGTTAGCGAAAGAAATAGGCAGGTGTTGGATAAACCCGACCTCAATATCCCCATCGTAGAGTGTCTTAACTATTCTGAGACGTTGTTTGAAAAATTTGAAACGGCGTACGGATACGACCTCAAATCTTGTTTGGGATATCTTTATATGGACGACGGCAGCGTAAAAGCAAAGCAAGTGCGTATGGATTTCTACGCCTTGACCAGCGAATTGTTCCGCTCGAACTATCTTGGACAGATCGAATCGTGGTGCGAGGATAAAGGGGTTGCCAGCTCGGGACATCTCTTGTTAGAAGAAGAGATGTATCAAAATCCTTGGTTTG
>JAZUCW010000126.1:0-1691 GCA_045639305.1 Candidatus Scatosoma sp. | reverse complement strand
CCATAAAGCAGGTATAGGGGACTTCGCCCGACGCCTCGCCGACGGAAGCGACGACGTAGCCTTTGCCTGCCGCTTCGTATTCGTAGGCGACGGGGTCGAACATCGTACAATAATCGGCGGTGCCCGCCTCAAACGCGCTGGTCATAAGGTTGAAGGATACGTCGTAATTCAAGCGCAGGTCTTTTCCGTCCCGCAAACCGTTGTTGTTCAAAATGTATTCGAAGGTCATAGCGGGCATACCGCCTTTCCGCCCGGCGAGGATTTCTTTGCCTTGTAAATCCGACCATTGAAAGTTGGGTTCGGGTTTTCTCGAAACGAGGAAGGACCCGTCTCGTTTGGTTAACTGTCCAACGACGGTGGGAACGTCCGTCGATCCGCCGATGAGTACGTACAACGCCGCCTCAGGGCCGCAGAACCCGATATCGGCGTCGCCCGAAAGAACGGATGCCATTACGTTGTCGGCACCGCCGCCGTTGGTGAGTTCGATTTTAATTTTTTCTTCTTTAAAATACCCTAAGGAATCGGCAAGGTATAAGGGCGCGTAAAATACGGAATGGGTAACTTCGTTCACGCGAAGGGTTTTTATATCGCCTTCTTCGTCCGAACAAGAGGGTAAGGCAACGAGGGTAGTACAAACGGCAAGCGCCGCGCAAAGGCATTTTTTAATTCTGTGCATAATAAAGCTCTCCGGAATAAAATTTTTTTTGGAATAATATATTATATGAACGGGTATTTATTATTGACAACGGGCGGGAAAAGTATTATAATAGGAAAGCTACACTAAAATAGAAAGTTGCGCCCTTTTTTCGGGATACGAAAAAAATGGAGGGGAGTGGGCAACGAGAGGGCTTACGATATGGATATGCAAAAGACGTACAATCCAAAGGATTTCGAGGACAGAATTTATGCAGATTGGGAAGCATCGGGCTGTTTCCGTGCGGAAGTAGACGAAAACAAAGTTCCCTTTACGATTATGATGCCGCCGCCTAATATTACGGGGCAGTTGCATATGGGGCATGCGATGGACGCGACGATGCAAGATTCTTTGATTCGTTTTAAACGCATGCAGGGATATTCTGCTTTGTGGTTGCCTGGCTGCGATCACGCCTCTATTGCGACGGAGGTAAAAATCGTCGAGAAAATGAAAGCGGAAGGGTATACCAAAGCCGATCTTGGCAGAGACGGCTTTTTAAAACGCGCTTGGGAATGGAAGGAACAGTACGGAAACCGCATTATGTTGCAGCAACGCAAGATGGGTACTTCCTGCGACTGGTCTAGACAAGCGTTTACGATGGACGAAAAATGTTCGAACGCAGTAAGGGAAGTTTTCGTAAACCTTTATAATAAAGGACTGATTTATCAAGGGGATAGAATTATCAACTGGTGTCCTTGCTGTAAAACGGCGCTTTCGGATGCGGAAGTAGAATACGCGGAAGAGGGTGGGCATTTCTGGCATTTGCGCTATCCTGCAACGGACGGCAGTGCGGAAGTCGTAGTGGCAACCACTCGTCCCGAAACGATGCTCGGGGATACGGCGGTTGCAGTTCACCCCGATGACGAACGCTATAAAAACTTGGTTGGTAAAACCTTAACATTGCCTTTGGTGAATAGAGAAATTCCCGTCGTAGCAGACGCTTATGTTGACCCTGCCTTTGGTACGGGTTGCGTAAAGATTACGCCTGCACACGACC
>JAZUCW010000125.1:0-7272 GCA_045639305.1 Candidatus Scatosoma sp. | reverse complement strand
TCCCCGTATAAATAGACGCTTCACGCGCTGCAACGGGCATATCCGTGGTGTTGGCGATCAGCACCGTTCTCTTCATCAAGGGTTCGCCCGTCTTCGGGTCTTTCAGTTCGGGGAATTCGTTTAAAACGTCCGTCATTTCGTTGCCGCGTTCCCCGCAACCGACGTAGACGATAATATCCGCGTCCGCCCATTTCGCAAGCTGGTGCTGTACGACCGTTTTTCCGCTTCCGAAGGGACCAGGTACGGCTGCAACACCGCCTTTGGCAATCGGGAAAAGGGTGTCGATAACACGCTGCCCCGTAACCATGGGCTTTGTCGGCGACATTTTTTCACGATAAGGTCTACCCTTTCGAACGGGCCATTTCCGAAGCATGGCAACGGGCTTTTTCTCCCCGTTTTCCATGCGGATAACGGCAACCGTTTCTTCGATGGTATATTCCCCTTCAAAAATCTCGCAAACCTCACCCTCGATACCATGAGGGACTAATATTTTATGCTCGACGATTTCCGTTTCGTTGACAATCCCCAAAACGTCCCCTTCTTGCACCTTATCCCCCACCTTTACGCGGGGCAAAAACAACCACTTCTTTTCGCGGTCAAGGTTATTGACGGAAACGCCGCGGGAAATGCGGTCGCCGTATTGAAAATACAAAGCGGTCAAAGGTCGCTGTATCCCGTCGAAAATCCCCGTTATAAGTCCGGGCGCAAGCTCCGCAGAAAGCGGTTCGCCCGTAGAATATACTTCTTCCCCAGGTCCTAATCCCGAAGTTTCTTCGTAGACCTGAATCGAGGCTTTATCCCCGCGAAGTTCGATAATTTCCCCGATAAGTCCTTTATCCGAAACCCGTACGACGTCGTAGAGTTTCGATTCCGCCATATTTTCCGCAATAATCAAAGGACCGGAAATTTTTACTGTCTTACCTGCCATTTTTGTTTTCCCTCTCTGTTTTTCAACTAGTCGTTGTGGAAAAGAATATCCACACCCAAAGCGCGCTCCATTGCGTTTTTTAAGACTTCCATACCGTACCCGTCGCTATTCCCCGAAGGGATACTAACCACGACGGGATAGGCTTCCTCGTCGAAGCGCTTTAAAAATTCCGTCAGCGGACGGGCAAGGTCTTCGGTTAAAAAAATAATTTGGTATTCCTTGGCGATTTTTCGCAAAATCTCCCGCGCTTTCTTTTCGTTTTCCGCAGGGTAGGTCGCCACCCCCGCCGCTTTAAACACCAAAATCCCCTCGTCGCCACCGACGATTGCCATTTTTCCAAGCATTGTTCTTCCCTCTCTCTACAGCGCGCGCAAGCGGCGTTTTATCTCCCGCTCCGTTTCTCCTGCCAACAGACAGGCAAACACGATGCGCACGTTGGCGTTTTCCGCGCGACGGCGGTACACGTAATATAAAAACGGCTCGTTTCCTTTCAAATCGAATTTCCGCTTTTCAAAATACCAAACGTCGAAACTGCCGATAATTTTTTCCGCTTCCGTCATTGGCAAACCCTTTTCCTTGGCGTCCAAACAGAGCCCGACAAATTCGGAATACGGCGTCTTTGCAAACGCACGGCGGAGTTTTTCAATATCTTGGGTAAAAAAGCTTTCCAGCTCCGTTTCCGTTAATATTCCGCCCGCGAGGTATTGCCCTTGCGCCTGCGCAAAATCTCTCGCGCGCAGGGAAGTTAAAATATTGATACAATCTGCCTTTTGAGAAAGCAAGCGTTTTAAAACGGAGTTCCCTTTTGCCGTATCCCGAAGCGCATTATACAACGCTTTTTCGAAGATTGCCCCCGCTTTCGCCCCCGACGGTTCCTCTTGCAAGAGCGCGGTTACTTCTTCACACGCCCCACCCAGATACGCGTTGAACTCTTTTATCGGCGCAAAATTCCCCGCCTTGATACAGTCGGTCAATTGCGCAATCGGAAGCAGTCCCGACGGAGCGAGCAGTTTCTTTTCGTCTATCCCCAAGTACGCTGATTTTACGAGCGCCTTTGCATTGTGAAAGTCGCGGGGCAATAACAAAAACTTCTTCTCCGCCTCCGACGGCGAGTAGGTAAAAACGAATTCGTCTACCGCACGTTCTTCCGCCTCTATTAAATTTTCATATTCGTACACGCTTGCCGCCGTTTCGCCGTTGCCGTACCCGCTTTCGCTAAGCATACGGAAGGCGTCCTCAACGCCGACTTCGCAAAAACGGAAAAGTTTGTCTTTTAATAGACGTTTTTCCCGCACGGCAATCACGCCGTTTGTATACGTGGTATCAAAATAAGGCATTTTGTTCTCCAACGAATTTATTTAAATATCGATTTTGCCAGCGCCGCCTGATACTCCTCTCGGTCCACGGCAAGCAACGCTCCAAACGAAAGGTCTTTATCCGAAATTTTTCCTTTCAAATACAAGCCCCCGTCCAAAGGCAGGGTTTTTTCCTCAAAAACGAGTTTCTTTTCCTTTGCGACAGGCAGACTCTTGACCTCGCTTTCATAGCGGAAATTGTGCGCAAAGCAAACGACGTCCCCCTCCTCTGCGTGTACGCGCAAAAGATTATCCACAAGCCGCAAGTAGTCTTCCTTAGAAAGTTCTAACAAACGGCTGAGCGCTTCGTCGTAAAGCGCGTCGATCACTTTGCGTTTTTCAGCCAGCAACAGTTTCGCGCCGTCCAAGCGCGCGTCCGCCGCCCGCTTTTCCATGATAGCGTTTCGCCTTTCAGCCACTTCTTTTTCCGTCTGCTTTTGCAGGGTTTCTGCGCGCAAGGAAGCCTCGGCGAGCAATTTTGCCGCCTTCGTTTCCGCTTCCGCAATCATCGATTGCGCCTCTATTTTTGCATCGGAAAGAATTCTTTCCACCAAAAATTGCGTACTCATAACCCGTCTTAACCGATTTGACCTACCAACATAATCGAGATGATAAGCCCGAGAATTGCATAGAACTCAATCATACCGGGATATACGATTAATTTCCCCGAAAGGGATTCTTGCTTACCCACGGCGTAGATACAGTTTGCCGCTGCTTTGCCTTGAAAATATCCCGAAACAAGCCCGGAAATTGCCATCGGCAATACCGCGCCGAGCATCGCAAACCCAGCCGCTTTGGACATACCCTCTGCCAAACCACCGGATGCGATAATCCCGATGATAAAGCCGTAAATACCCTGCGTTGCAGGAAGCAAAACGAGGACCATGACTTTACCGAATTTTTTAGGTTCTTCGCCCAAAACGCCGGCAGCCGCCGTACTCGTCTTAAAAAGACCGATACACGACCCGATACCGCAAAGCAATACGCAAGCCGCAATGCTGATAATTGCTATAGAATAGCCCGTTGTAAACATATAAAAATCCTCCGATTTTCTTTTTTTCTTTTTTTATTTATCGCTTCCCAAAGGCGACGGCGCAGGAAGGAGAGAGATATACTTATGCTCTCCGCCCAAGGGTCTAAACAGTTCCCCGTCCCCCTCGTAAAATCTACCGTAAAATTCGACGTATTGCAATCTTGCGTCATGGATATACGCACCCAAAAGATTGATAACGAGATTGAATACGTTGCCAACGACAAGCAATACTACCGCCAAAACAATGAGCGCTATATTGCCGCTGAGGAAAAATCCATAACTGTAATTGGCAATAATCTGCGCGATAACCGCGCCAGACAACATCAAGCCGTACAACCGCGCGTAGCTCAAAATATCCGATGCGTAATTGATAACGCCGTACGCCGTACCGAAGCCCTTCGTAAACTTTCCGAAAAACTTTTCTTTTCTGCCCGCCGTCAAAATAGCAATCCCTAACGATGCACCCGCCGTAATGCCGCCGATTTTTCCCAAGGCAGGCAAGCCTACTTCTTCCAAAAAGCCCAAAATAGCAAGCCCTACGCCGACGGAGAATATTGCCCAAACAATCCCGTCGAAAACCCCGTCTAGTATATTGCCGCGCAGCCATTCTTGCACCGCTTTACAAATATATCCCACGCAAAGTTGCAAAACACCGATTAGCATGGCAATAATCAACACGCTAGGCACGGCAATCCCCAACAAATGCCACATATCCGTCTGCGGATTCGGCATTATCGTCGACGGCAAAATCGCAAAGCCGAACAAAGAATTGAAAAGACAGCCCCAAATAATTGCAAAAATACCGCCGATGGCAAACGCGCCTGCAAGCCTGGACATTCCCGTAGGACGGGCGCGGTGTTTCCACCAAATATACCCCCCGCCAAACAGCATTACGATTCCATAGCCAAGATCGCCGATAATGAACCCCATAAACAGACTGTAAAAAAACGCCATAACCGTATTGGGGTCAAATTCTCGATAGTGCGGCACCGAATAGGTATTGGTTATCCCTTCAAAGCTAGAAACCAATCCGTTATTTTTCAACAAGGTCGGCGGCGTTTCCTCTTCCGTAGGGTCGGAAAATTCGATATATACCGCTTTGGAAACCGATTGAATCTGCGCTTTTACCTCTTCTTCCGCGGGCGCAGGCACGTACGCCTGCAATAAAAAAGTCGTCTCCGTAGCCCGCATTTTTTCCGCCGTTTTTTCCTTTTCCAGGCAAAAAGCGAGATAATCACAATAGATTTTTAAAGGACGGACGCAGTCCTTCAACGCGTACATAGTATCCTCGTTTTCCTTTAAAGCGTTATAAATCGCCTTGTTTTCTTCTTCGTAGACACGGTAGAGTGTTTCCCCTGTTTTCTCTTTGTATTCTTCCCCTAAAAAGGGCGATTCCACAAAGCCGTAAGAAGACAAAACCCCGTCCATGTATTCCGTTTCCGCTTTGTGCACAACGGCGCACACCAGAGCGTTTTCGCCGTCCTCGTTCAAGAGGGAAAACGCCGCCGTTTCACAAGCGGATAATTCTGCAATCCAATCCTCTTTTTTGGATAAAGGCAACAAACCCAAACGAGTTTTGGTGTACTGCGACGCACCAAACGCCGAAAAAGGCAGGGCGATCTTTCGATAAATCTCCGCCGCTTTCAAGGACTTTTCGCATTTTGCAAGCTTCGCTTTCAGGGCATTTTTCCGATCTATCAACCCGTTGATCCGTTCGATAAGCCCGTCCATTTCCGCCTTCGTATCTTTTGCGGCAACGAACTGCGAATAGCTTACCTCAAACCCGTCCTTCAAAAGGTCCGTTTTTATTTTTTCCGCCTTTTGACGGATTTCCACCGCTGCGCATAACGCCCCAAGCGCCGCCTCTGCCACGGAAAGATATTCTCCTATCCCCTTATCCTCAAACGGAATGAAATCGGTATTCTCCGTATCGGCGTGCAAAGTAATCTCCGCAGCGTTCGTACGGTGCAGGGCGTCTAAAATCCCGTCCTTATCGTACGACATAGCGATAAGATTCAGTTTTCGCATTTTAACAATCGCCACGAAGTATCCTCCCCACGATATCCATCACGCTACTTTCTGCACTTTGCAAGGTTTCACGGCAATATTCTTCCGCCTCGATTTTTTTTGCGCGCATCGCGGCACCGTATTCGGTTTCCGCGTCTTCGATTGCTTGTTTTATCAGCCTTTCACGATAGGCTTTACCTTCTTCTGCCGCGCTCTTTTCCAAGCCGTCAGCTTGGGCTTGTGCCGCAGCCAAAATCTCCGCCGCACGAGCTGCCCCGCCGCCTTTTATTTCCTTTGCCTCTTCCTCGGCTTTTCGAATCGATTCGATAATTTTTTCCGCCATAATAAACCTCTTGTCCTTACGGTGTTCGCTTACTTTTATTATACCCCAAAAACCAATTTTTGTCAATGGCACACTGACAAATTTTTAAACGATTTTTCACCCTTTTCACAATCCCTATTTCATGCGACAAAAAAACTCCCGCAAGGGCTGCCTTGCGAGAGTTTTCTTTTGTGATTTTAGATTATTGATCCAATTCTAAAAGGTCTTTATACGCCTTTTCGAAACGGGTAACGCTATCTTCGTTGTCGTATTCTTTCAAGACGTTTGCTTGAACTTCCGAAGTGTAGCTGCTTGCCACGGACGCCTTCAACGATTCGTAGAAGTAGTAAGAGAACGTACCTTCCACTTCCCTTTCGTCGTGATTATACCCACTGTAAACGTTACCGCCCAAATACTTGTAGCTGGTGACGATGATATGCCAACCGTAATCGGTGGGAGCAACGATAACCGTACCAACGCCGTCTTTCACTGCTTCTTGTGCCGCAAATTCGAATTCAGGCATATAGTTGGTGGAGTACGGGGAAATCGAGTAACCCATATACGAATTCAAACAACCCGTATCCGTGCTGTATGCGAACATCAATTCGTTAACAACGGAAACCATGTTGTAAAGATCGGTGCCTTCTTTATGATAATCGGAAGGATTAACCTGATAAGCAGAAGAATCGTTCATTGCAACGCCGTTTACCTTTACAGCACCCTTATAGTATACGAAATTGCTGTAGTCAACTTTTTCTTCCTCATCGTAATAATCGTCGCCGAGTTCGTAACGGGAATCGTAGTTGCCTTCAAAGGAAAGTCTACCGTTCGAAATCTTATCAAGGTAGGTATCCAATTCGTCTAAAACGTCTTCTACGGAAACCTTGGTCGAAGTGCACTTGTAGTCGCCGTCCTCTTCTTTTACCGTTCCGTTGTAGGGAATAAGCCCTGCGTAATGTCTCAACGATTCATACTTGTCAGGCGTTTGCATATTATCCTTGAAGAAGTAATAGTTATCGTCGTTTTCTTTTTGATAGGAGTAGTTCGCGTGGTCGTGCTTGCTAATCCAGCTGCTACGCAAATCCTCGCCTTCTACTTCGTCAAGGAGATCTCTACGCACGTTGAACTGTTGCGTTTGCGTAATCCCCATACCTTTCGCTTCCGAAAGTTCCATGTTCTGTACGTCGGAGAAGGGAAGCAAGATATTGTAAACGAAGCCGAAATCTTCAAGCCCGTACAATACGAAAGAAGTATCCGAAACATTGCCAAGCGCAGAATTGAACGCAGACGAATCGCTCTCGTAATCACGCTGTTGCTTTGCGCGCATTTCTTCGTACTTTCCGCTTACGTACGTATCGTCCAACGATTTGATAGCGAGCTTTTCTAAATCTTCAAAATATTTGTTGATGAGCGCAGAACCGAGCGCAGAACCCAACTCTACGTAATAATAATCAAGCAAAGTAACGTCCTTGGTATCCTCTACCGCGCCTTCTGCGGTGCTGATGAGGTTGTACCCTTTGAGGTTTGCAAGGAAGTTGTTGTACGCCCTACGACGAGTTGCCGTCGTCGAGCCGTCAATCGCTTCGTATTCCCCGCAGGAGTCCACCGTATTGCGGCCGGTATATAC
>JAZUCW010000124.1:0-7146 GCA_045639305.1 Candidatus Scatosoma sp. | reverse complement strand
CCCATCACCAGTCCGCAATAGACGGGCAAGGCAAGCGCGGAAAAAAAGTCCTCTTTCTTCCAAGGGTCGCTAAAACAAACCCGCTCCGCCGCCGCAATTTTCTCGATATCTCCCTCTTGCCAAGGGCGAATACTAATCTCCATAACCTCGTACCTGCCCGCGTTATTTTTCCAAATTGATTTCCGCAGAGCTTTTTCGCACGTACAAAGCCGTCAACTCTTTAAACCCGCCTTGTTCCGCTTTTTTTCTCGCGGCGTTTTCCAGACCTATCACGGGGTCTACGATTTTTACCTCGGCTTCCGCGCTCAACGGCAGAGGGGCAAGTGCGCGAAGGGCATACCCTTGCCCTGCAAGCGCCAACACTTCGTCTTTGGAAAGATAGGCAGGCGGATAGACGATTTCGCCTTTTTCATAGCCGCACGCATAATAAAAATCGTGCAAAGCGTCCACCAAGCACAAAACTTTTTCCTGCGCGTCTACCGCATTATATGCCGCCACGTCGAAAGAGGTGATAGGCAGGGCAGGTTTCCCCGTCGCCAAACAAAACCCTTTGACCGTCGAAATCCCGATCCGAATCCCCGTAAACGAGCCCGCACCGACCACGGCGGCAAAAAAATCGTAATCTTCCAAAAAGGATTGATTTTTCGCCAAGACCTCGTCTATCGCGCCCATCACGGAAACCGCATGTTTCATTGCGCAATTTTCTATATAGACCGAGGCAGGGTTTCCGTCTTTCACCGCTACGACCGCCAAATGATTTCCGCTGGTATCTACTGCCAGAAAATTCTTCATACCGCCCTCTTTAATACTCGATTTCTCTTTCGTTTTCGCCAAGTTTACGAATGACCACCCGCTTTACGATACGGGGAAGCAGCGGCGCGATATTCTGCGCCCATTCGATAAGGCAAATACCGCCCATATCAAAATAATCTCCAAGCCCCAAATTTTCCGCCTGCGCCACGCTCTCGATACGGTAACAATCGTAATGAAACAGCCGTCCGTCATAATCGTTCATGTACGCGTAAGTGGGGCTGGTTACTTCCTCTTCAATCCCCAGTCCCTTGGCAATCCCTTTGGAAAACACCGTCTTCCCCGCGCCCATATCGCCGTCAAGCAGCACGACGTCGCCGCCTTGTAAAGTTTTCGCATATTCCCGCGCGAAATTTTCCGTTTCCTCGCGCGAGCGTGTGATAATCTTCGCCATATTTCTATTATAATACTTCCCTAAAAATTTTGCAATCCTTTGCAAGCGGCAAGTCTAAATTTTTATCTTCTTCAAGAAATTCGACAACCGTTTGTATAAAAGCACGGTGCATACCCCCACCGAAACCGTTTTGATAAGGTTGAAAATTAAAAGCGCCAACCAAAACTCAGAGAAATACCCGTTTGCAAGCTTCCCAAAATAAAAGGGAAACACCAAAAAACGGTTGGCAACGAGCGCCGCCCCCGTCGCAATCACACACGAGGCAAGCAAGGTAATAAGCACCGTTTTTAAATTTCTGCGAAACTGATAACAAATGGAGGGCAATAGGATATACGAGCTCGTCACTAAGAAGTTCGCAAGCTCGCCCGCCCCTGCGCTGCTGCTACCAATCAAGCGCAAACTCTCTTTTAAAAAACAAACGATAACCCCTTCGATAGGTCCTAATAAAAAGGCGATTAAGGCAATCAATACGTTACCGAAATCCAGCTTTAAAAATTCCGCGCCGAATAAGGGCAACGGGATCTCCAACAAGCTGACCGCGTACGAAAGGGCTACGAACACCCCCATCAAAGCCAAACGCTTTGCGGTAAATCTCTCTTTTACGGACAATTTCTTCCTCGCCCTGCGCGCACCCGTTTCCGTCGCTTTTGGCAAATCCAAATTCTTTTCTTCCATTTTTTACCTCCTCGTTCCAAGGTAAATATCCTAAAAAACGCCCCGAAAATTCGGGGCGCGACGCTTATTAAAAGACATACTGCGGCAAAAAACCGCTCTTTTCCCGTCCGGACTATACCGTCGGTATCGGAATTTCACCGATTCGGGGGCTTGCGCCCTTCGCAGACTATACTGCCGGTGGGGAATCTCACCCCGCCCCAAAGAATATTTACTTATTGATAGTATACGACAAAACCCCGTCCGTTGTCAACGAAACGGCGGGGTTTTTTATACTTATACCAAAATTTTAAACACGAACAGCACCGACGCACCCGCGCAAGCGAGCAAACTGAAAAATACCATCGCTTTCGCCAAATACGAGTGGGGCAATTTCCCCGTCGCCACCGTTTTGCTTTCCATCTCCTTTCGCTTGTAGACGAGGGTGGAAAAGAGCCCCAAAATCGGCACGATACCAAACGCCGCCAACCAAATCCCCCAAGTCATCACCTTTGCGTTGACCGCCGCAAAACTCCAGCCTGGATAAAAGGCTTTGCAGATCGAAAAGGCAAATAAGCCGAGTAAAAACATACACGACGACCACATCCATTGTCTTGCCCCGCGCACCTTTGCCACCGTCTTATCCACCGCTCTTTCCAATCTTTCGGAAATTTTATAATCGGAAATGCAGGCGCCGTTGACGAGATTGACGTACCCCACGTACGCCACGCCGTCAAAATAACAGGTCGCCTTTAACACGGGCACGTAAATCAACTCGTAACTTTCTCCCACCGTTTGGGTTTTCGCTTTCTTGTTCGGTTTTGCCGCGCGCAAAGTCCCGTAAAACTGCTTTTTCGCCTTTTTAAAGGGATACTTTTTACCGCCAAACATCTTTTCGTCCGCTTTTTTCGTATCGCCAATGCTAACCGACTTGGAAAAATCCGTCCCGTTTAACCCCTGCTCTTCCATAACGTACAGCTTTTCCACGACCTTGCGTTCGTCGTGTTCAAAGCTCTCTTGCTTGGATTTCGTCTTCCAGCTATAACGCACCTTCGCCGTTACCTTTGCTACGGGCACGTATACCCGCTCCATACGGTACGCGTTATTCTCCTCGATTTTCTTTAAAAAGTCCGAATCGATTTCTTTAAACTGAAAGATTTTTCTTCTCAGCAAATTCAACGCTTGCTCGTCGGAATATAAGGCTTTAAGGTGCTTATACCCCGCGTATTTTTTTGCAGGTTTCTCTTTTACGGCAAAATCCGCCTCCGTCGCCGTTTGCGCCGTTTCGTCCTTTTTTTCCGTAGGTACGAGCTTGGCAACCACTTTTTCCTGTCCTGCGCATGTTTGCGCTTGCTCCGCCGCTATAACAACCTCTTCGTTTTGCGCCGTTACAAGCTCTTGCAAAGCTTCCTGCTTTACGGCTTTTTTCGCCGTCTTGCTTTTCGTCTTTTTTTCCATATTCACACCTCACTATACTACTTCGTTGCTTTCCGCAAGGGGAAACACTACGTAAAAGGTACTGCCTTTCCCAACCTCGCTTTCCACACCGAACTGTAAATTATGCCGCTGTAAAATCGTTTTCACAATCGACAAGCCCAATCCCGTCCCCTTAACCGGCCGCTTATGCGCCTCTCTCGAACGGTAGTACCTGTCCCAAATCTCCCCGATTTCTTCCTGCTTTATCCCTGCGCCCGTATCGGTTACTAAAAACCGAGCCGTCTTGCCTTCCACCTTCAACCGTACGAATACCTTCTTGTCTTCCCCCGTATAGTTGACGGCGTTACCGATTAAATTATACAGCACCTGCCCGATTTTCCCCTCGTCCACGAACGCGTATACGCCCTCGTCCACGTCCACGGAAAAAACGTAACCCTGCGTTTCTTTCAAATAGGAAAATCTTCCCAGTACTTCGTGTACGTACGAAGACATATCCACTTTGTCATAGCGCAATTCTTCCATGCCCGCGCGAAGTTTGGAAAGGTCCAATATATCCACAACCAATCCCGTCAAGCGGTCTGCCTCGTCCACGATTACTTGCGCGTGTTTGTTTCTCTTCTCCGGCACGTCGCCTGAAATTTCTATAATCATCGACGCGTACGCCTTAATCATCGTCAAAGGCGTTTTGAAATCGTGCGAAACGTTCGCCATCAGCTCTTTTTGCATTTTGTCCGTCTTGGACAGCTCGTCGCGGGCAAAATTCAACGCATCGGCAAGTTCTACCATCTCCTCGCCGTAATCCGCGCCGTGGAAATCCACCTGAAAATCCCCCTGCGCCAAAGCCCGCGCCTTTTGGGTAACCTCGGCAATCGGTTTTGCTAACCACCCTGCCACCGCACTTGCCACCGCAAACGCCGTCACGAAAATAAACACGGTCAATACCGCCATACGAATATTCATCTGCGCCACGGCAGCCTCGGCAAGTGCCAACGATTCGCTGGCGTACAAGTACACGGGCATATCCCCGTACAAAGAAATCTTCGCCCCGTATACGTACTCTCCGTCCCCCTCGTAAACGACGCTCTCTCTGCCGCTTTGCGCCAGTTTTTCCTTCATCAAATCCATTTCTTCGGAAAAATCAAAATAGTCCTTTAACTCCGGCGCGTTGGGGTCAAGATTTTCTTCCAAGGGGAACAAAACCTCCCCCTCTTCGCTAAGCAAAAGAATTCTCACGCCGTAGCGATCGGACAAAAACCGCAGATAAAAGCTGAAATTCCCCTCGAAATGCTCGGGCAATTCCCGCGAGATATCCCTCTCGATATTTCTCCCCTTTTCAGCAATCTCGTGCGAAGCCTCTTCCTTGTACGCCTTGTGTATATACCATTGCTGGGACGCCCAAAACAATAACACCATGATCAGCGCAAACGCCGAAAAAATCGTCCAAAGCAAAAAGAAAATACTCGCTTTTTTCTGCGGGCGGCGGTACCGCCTTTTGTTTTGTCTTCTCTCCTTGCCCATGTCCTTCTCCTATCGTTAAAAAAAGCCCTTCGTTTGGGCTTTTTTTCTTATTCCTCGAATTTATACCCCAGCCCGCGCAGCGTTACGATAAATTTTCGATACTCTTTTAAATTCCCTCTAAGCATTTTAATATGCGTATCCACGGTACGGTCGTCCCCGTAAAAATCAAACCCCCACACGTCGTACAAAAGTTTTTCTCTCGTCAACGCAATCCCTTTGTTTCGTATAAGGTAAAACAACAGTTCGTATTCTTTGGGGGTCAGTTCGGCTTTTACCCCGTCCACGTATACGTTTCTGCCCGCCATATCCACTTCCAATCCCTCGAAACGCAAAACCTCGTTCCCCGTCGGCTTTACTCTTCTTCGCTTGGTTACCGCGTTGATACGCGCCATAACTTCTTTGGGCGAAAACGGCTTGGTAACGTAATCGTCCACGCCGATTTCAAAAGCAAACAACTTGTCGTATTCTTCCCCGCGCGCCGACAACATAATCACGGGCACGTCCTTACTTTTCTTAATCTCTTTCACCGCGGAAAATCCGTCCAAATGCGGCATCATCACGTCCATTAAAACGAGGTCGTACTCATTTTCACGGCAAAGCTTCACCGCTTCCATCCCATCCGCTGCCTCGAACGCCTCGTTGCCCTCAAACTCGACGTATTCACGCAATACGCCGCGAATCATTTCTTCATCGTCTACAATCAAAATTTTCATTATCTATCCTTCCCCTCTCGTATAAAATCGGTTTCTCTTATACTATACCCGCATTTTGTCAATTTTAAGGCAAAGTTTCGTGAAATATGCGTGAAATTTGAAAAAACGAACACGGCTCGTCCACCCGTTTTTCTTATTCCTACCTTATTGTATCATAATCCCCCGTTTTTGTCAAGCGGCGCGCTTTTCTTTGCACGCCGCTTTTCCCCAAAATCCAACATAATTCCGAATTCCGAATTTTCCTTGTCATACCGGTCTATTTGAATGAAATTCAATCCGAGCGAAGCGAGTGGAGTGTATCTCAGTTTTTAACTTAGCCATAATTCCGAATTCCGCATTCCGAATTCCTAAGGCGTTACCTGTATGGTCATTGAAACACACAGCCTTACCAATCGTTGGCTGCATTGGAATTTTCGGAAAGATAGACAAGACTCGATGAAACGGAACGTTTCCTATTCGTATTCGTCGTAGTTCCGCCCTCCGCACATCGGCGGTTTCTCCTCGCAGCCCCGCTTGCCCTCTTCCCGTTTCGGCGCGCCGACGTGCACCAAAATAACGTCCTCGCCGATTTTCGCAATCTGTTTCAAATCAATAAACAACTCGTTTTTCTTCCGCACAAACCCCCGACTGCCGGGCACGACCAGCCCCAACCACCGATTTTCAGGATAGCAAAACACGACGTCGCACACCCGCCCAAGCCTTCGCCCGTCCTGCACGTTGACGACCTCTTTCGTACGAAGTTCGGAAAAACTAAGCTCCATTTATTCACCTCTTTGAAAAATTAAAAAGTTCGACAATACAGTATATTCTGCAAGAAGAAAAAATGTTCCTTCCCAAGAAAAAAACGAGACGAACCCTCGCCACGTTTTTTACCCAGCTTTTTTAGAAAACTTTCGCGCGGCGCTTGACAAACCCCAAACTTTGCGTTATACTATACTTTATAATCGAAAAAATAGTTTATAGCGCGTTATAAAATCGACAAAAGGAATTATATTATGCGAATCGTCGTCAAAGTGGGCACGTCAACGCTCGCCCACGAAACGGGAAAACTGAATTTTAAGCGCACGGACGGACTTTGTCGGGTGCTCAGCGATTTAAAAAACGCCGGGCACGAGGTCATTTTGGTTTCCTCCGGTGCAATCGGTATGGGGATTGGAAAACTCGGTTTGACGGAAAAGCCCAAGGATATCCCCACCAAGCAAGCGGCGGCGGCTGTGGGACAATGCGAACTGATGTACACTTACGATCGTATGTTTACCGAATACGGACACACCGTTGCGCAAATGCTGCTCACAGGCTCTGACTTTTCCTCTGTCGAACGGCACGAGAATTTTAACAATACCCTTTTGCGGTTATTAAGCCTCGGCGTTTTGCCGATTATTAATGAAAACGACACGATCGCCACCGAAGAAATCAAGGTCGGCGACAACGATACCCTCTCCGCCCTCGTGGCAGTCAGCGCAAAAGCGGAGCTGCTCGTTATTCTTTCGGACGTGGACGGTTTGTATTCCGCCGATCCGCACAAGGAAAAAGACGCGCAGCTGATCGAACGGGTGCAAGGGGTGCCCGATTGGGCGGTTGCCTTGGCAGGCGGCGAAGGCTCGATGCTGGGCACGAAGTCGG
>JAZUCW010000123.1:0-1704 GCA_045639305.1 Candidatus Scatosoma sp. | reverse complement strand
TTCCCCATCGTCGTAATACCCATAACACCCGTGCCGTTTGAAATAATACTCGTTGTCCACGAAATAGAAGGTTACCCCCTCTCTTTCGCAAGTGAACACTCCGCAATATTGATTGCGCCAACCCAAAGGAACGTAGAGATTTCCAAGGAAAGACATCTTTCTACGGAAATCAGGTTTGATATCCGAATACATCGGCAATACCACGCGTACGTCGTAGGTCGGATCTTTTGCAAGTGCCTGCGGCAACGAACCGATAACGTCGGCAAGTCCGCCCGTCGCAATAAAAGGTCTAGCCTCGGAGGCAACGAACAAAATTTTTCTCTTTGGCGTGATAACGGGGTCCGTAGATTCCGTTTTATTAGCAACGGGTTCTAAATCATCGAAGAGCGTAACCGTCTTTTTCGCTCTTTTTGTTTCTGCCATATAAAATCTCCTTACAATATTGAACTTTGCTTTATAGGCGGACGGTCTGCGTTAGAAAACGCAGATCGCCCCGTTTATTTTTATAATCTCGTGCCTTTTTGAATGAAGTACGGCAAAGCGCTGCATCCGCAAAGGGTTTTTCTGTCGCTGATAACGACGTTTTTATCGGTGATGACACAATCCAGCGAAGTGTTATTCCCTACGATATTATCTTGCATAATAATCGAATTACGAACAACCGCCCCTTTCCCCACTTTTACCCCGCGGAAAAGGATGGAGTTTTCTACGACGCCTTCTATTACGCAACCGTCGGAAATCAACGAGTTTTTCACGACGGCTTCTTCACCGTATTTCGTAGGCGCGCTATCTCTTACCTTCGTATAGATATCTCTTTCGCCGAAAAGTTCGTCGCGAACGTCTTTTTCCAAAAGTTCCATATTATGTTTATAATATGCAGCCATCGAATCGATGCCCGCGTAATAGCCCTTAAAATCGTATGCGTAAATTTTCAAGCTATTGAGCTGTTTTACAAGGATATCGCTTTCAAAACTGGTAAAGCCGTGCGTTACCGAGTCTTCTACGGCGTTCAATAAGAACTGGCGGTTGATAACCATCATATTGATAAAAATATCCGCTTTTTCGCCGTCTGCTACGTGCGGGGAAAGTTTTATTTCGTTTACGCGACCCGTATCGTCGCTGTTGACGAGCATAAAGTCCGAGCGAGTACCGACTTTCCCGTAATGGGTTACGAGGGTAATATCCGCCTTCTTTTCTTCGTGGTAATCGATGATCGCGGAAATATCCACCTTTGCAACGCCGTCACAATCGGTCAATACTACGTATTTTTCCTTTCTGCGGCTTAAAAATCCTGTAAGAGAGCCGAGAGCTTCCAAACGAGTCGTGTACAATTTATCGTGTTTTTCAGAGAAAGGCGGAAGCAAGATAACGCCGCCGTCTTTTCTTGCAAGATCCCAATCCTTACCGCTACCGATATGGTCGATAAGCGAACGGTAGTTGTTGTTGGTCATAAGCCCAACCGTCGTAATGCCCGAATTGACCATGTTCGACAAAGTAAAGTCGATGATACGGTATCTACCGCCGAAAGGGATAGACGCCATCGTTCTTCTACGAACGAGTTCGGGTACGTTTTCTTCGTGAATGTGGGTAAAAATTACCCCGACTGCAGATGCTGCCATTTCTTTTCCCTCCTTACGCTATAATGTCTTTTTCGTGCTTCTGCCCTTCGGTTACGGACACGCCGTCCGCCACCGTAAGACCTCT
>JAZUCW010000122.1:0-5472 GCA_045639305.1 Candidatus Scatosoma sp. | reverse complement strand
ATTTTCTTTCGAACGTTTAAAAAACAACAAACCGCCTTCGCTTCGGATTTCTTGAAATTCTCCGTCTTTAAAAATATCGCGGTAATTTTTACGAATTTTTCCAAGTGTGGAATAGAAATCAATAAGCCGTTGGTTTTGATGTTCCCAATCGTAACAACGCCGACAGAACGGGTCTATATGCCCTTCGGCGCCGTTTTCATCACCGTAATAAATACACGGCACGCCCGCTACGGTAAATTGCAAAACGGCTGCCATTTTTAATTTTTCAATGGCAATTTCCTTCGCTTTTTCATCCAAATACGCCGTATCTTTCGCCATATCGACCTTATTATGGCAATAAATGCCGCCTAAAACGGTTAAAATACGCGCCGTATCGTGCGTACCCAAGATATTCATCAAACAATCCACCGTTTGCTTGGGGTAATGATTGATTAACACGCGGATACAATGCAGAAGCTCCGTGGCGTTTCCCGTTTGAATATAACGGATAATGGCGTCTTTTAAGGGATAATTCATAACGCTATCCAGCTCGTAACCCTGCAAATATTGACGTCTTTCAGAATAGGCAATTTTATTGGACGCATCCTCCCAAACTTCGCCGATAATAACGGCGTTTTCGTTGCTTTCTTTTACCGATTTACGAAGTTTTTGCAGGAAAAAGTCCGGCAATTCGTCGGCGACGTCCAATCTGTATCCGCCGATTCCAAATTCTAACCATTTCTTTAAAACGCCCTCTTTCCCAAAAATGAAATTTTGGTATTCTTCAGACGATTCGTTGACTTCAGGAAGAATATCGATTCCCCACCAACTGCTGTATTTATCAGGGAACTCTTGGAAAGAATACCACGAATAATACGGGGAATCCTTGGATTGATACGCGCCAAGCGACGGATATTCGCCGTATTTATTAAAATACACACTGTTGTCGCCCGTATGGTTAAATACGCCGTCTAAAATGATTTTAATGCCGTTTTCTTGCGCTTCTTGCACGAGATTTGCAAAATCTACCTCATCGCCCAGCATCGGGTCGATTTTTTTATAATCGGAAGTATCGTAACGATGGTTTGACGCCGCTTCAAAAATTGGGTTAAAATAAATCGTCGTAACGCCAAGCGATTTTAAATACGGCAATTTGCTTTGTACACCTTTAAAATTCCCGCCGAAAAAATCGTTGTTTAAGACTTTTCCGTTTTCATTAGGCAAAAAGGTAGGCGTTCCGCCCCAATCTTCCCTTTTTATTCGCCCTTTTATGTCAGGCATAGCACCTTCCTTGCAAAATCTGTCGGGGAAAATTTGATACATAACGCCGCCTTTAAACCAATCTGGCGTTTGATAATCAGATGAAGAAACTGTCAAAAGAAAAGGATTTGGCTCGTTAGACAATACCCCCATTTCCATATACCCGCAAGAAATATAGCCACTGTCCTCAATGGAAAAAGAGTAATAATACAAGCCGATTTCTTCAATGGATAAAGCAATACCCCAACCGTAATCGGTTTTTTGCATGGGATAATATTCCACTTCTTCCCCGTCTTTATTCAAACGAAAATAGGCGTTACGTTCGGGTTTACAGCAGTCTTCTATCTTTGGCGTTTTCGGTGAAAAAGCGCCGTTTTGGTCGAAAATCCCCCAAGAAGGTTGGTCGATTTTTGAAAAGAAGATATTAAATTGCAATTTCTCCCCTTGTTTCGCCGCGCCAATCCTGCTTTTACATGCGACGTCTAAGGGATTATAATAAATCTGCATAATTCGGTCCGTTTATTCGACAAAAAGCCGTAAAATACATTACAGCTTTTCGTCGGTTTCTATCAGTTTGTGTAAATAAAATGATTCTATTACAATAATTTTTTAATCGTGCAACTGTTTCAAATTCCAGATATTTTCTGCATAATCACGAATACTTCTATCCGCCGAGAAATACCCTGCCGAAGCGATATTGCGCAAGGATTTTTGGTTCCAACTGCGTTTGTTTTCTGCGTACAACTTGGAAAGATTTGCTTGCGTAGAAAGATACGATTGATAATCCGCCATACACATATACGGATCGGCAATCGGAGACCCCGTCAAAAGATAATTTGCAATATCGGCAAACGATTCGCCGTTAAAGCCTACGATCAACGCTTCGATAACTTTGCGGAGCATCGGGTCGTTGTTATAATAAACACTTGCCGAATAGCCGTTTCTCCAGATTTCGGAAACTTCGTCTGCTTTCAAGCCGAAGATGAAAATATTATCTTTCCCAACTTTTTCGCTCATTTCTACGTTTGCGCCGTCCAAAGTACCAATGGTCAACGCGCCGTTGATCATAAACTTCATGTTACCCGTACCACTCGCCTCTTTTCCTGCAAGGGAAATCTGCTCGGAAATTTCAGATGCAGGCATTAAGGATTCGGACATCGTAACGTTATAGTCTTCCATATAGACGACGTTGAGTTTTTCCGCAATCTTCGGGTGTTTACGGATATCTTCCGCAAGGTAGCAAATCAGCTTGATAATCTTCTTCGCCATATAATACCCTGCCGCTGCTTTTGCTGCGAAAATATAGGTTTTCGGCTGCATCGGCGTATCGGGATTTTCTTTTAACGTCAAATAATCGGTGATGATATGCAAAACGTTAAGAAGTTGGCGTTTATATTCGTGCAAACGCTTTGCCTGTACGACGAACAAGGTGTTCGGGTCAATCAAAACGCCCTGCTTTTTATAGGCAAAATCCGCAAATTGCTTTTTCTTAATCGCCTTAATTTCTTCCAAACGTTTCAAAACGCTATCGTCGTTTTCGTATTTCATAAACGCAGCCAATTTTGACGCGTCTTTTGCATAACCCTGTCCGATACACTCGTCAAGCAACGAACAAAGTTCGGGATTGGATTGATTTAACCAACGTCTGTGTGCGATACCGTTCGTTACGTTCGTAAACTTTTCGGGGGTGTATTCGTAGAAATCTTTAAAGATACTTTCCTTAATAATTTCGCTGTGAAGCCCAGAAACGCCGTTTACGTGGTGCGAACCGTGTACGGAGAGGTTTGCCATTTTAACGATGTTATAAGACATAATCGCCATACGAGAAATCTTATCCCAATCCCCGGGATATCTCGCCCAAAGATCTTCACAGAAACGACGATTAATTTCTTTCAAAATCGAATAGATACGAGGCAGTCTTCTTGCAATAAGATCTTCCGGCCAGGTTTCCAACGCTTCTGCTAAAACGGTATGGTTGGTATAGGCGCAAACGGAAGTCGTGATATTCCAAGCTTCGTCCCAACCCATGCCGTTTTCGTCAATCAACAAACGCATCAATTCGGGTACGGCAAGTGCAGGGTGCGTATCGTTGAGGTGAATTGCCGCCATTTTAGGCAATAATTTCAACGAGCCGTATCTTCTCTTATGATCGGCAAGAATATTCTGCAAGGACGCGGAAACGAGGAAATATTGCTGTTTTAAACGCAAGGATTTCCCTTCCACGTGATTATCTGCCGGATAAAGAACCTTGGAAATAAGCTCCGCTTCGTTATCATCTTTCATAACCGAGGCGTAATCGCCTTGCGAAAAGAGCTTCATATCGAAGTTTTGCACGCTGCGCGCCTTCCAAAGACGGAGTACGGAAACGGCTTTGCTATCATAACCCGATACCATCATATCGTAAGCAACCGCTTGCACTTCTTTTGCGTCACGGTAAATACTTTCCAAACCGTGTTCCGTCCACTTTTCTTCGATATAGCCGTCAAATTTTACCGTAAAAATCTTATCGCTGCGTTGGGTCAACCAAACTTCACCACCGGGCAGCCAAACGTCGGGAAGCTCCGTCTGCCAACCGTCGACGATTTTCTGCTTGAAAAGCCCGTAATCGTAACGGATAGAAAAGCCCATTGCGGGATAATCCTGCGTTGCAAGCCCGTCGAGGAAACAAGCGGCAAGGCGCCCCAAACCACCGTTACCAAGTCCTGCGTCCGGTTCTAATTCGTACAATTCCTCCAAGGTTACGTCGTATTCTTTTAAAGCTTCGCCGAATACTTCTTTCAAGCCAAGGTTGTATACGCTGTTTTTTAACGAACGCCCCATCAGGAATTCCATGCAGAGATAATATACGCGCTTTGCTTTATTTGCTTTCGTAGTTAAATGGAAATTGTGCCGTTTTTCCAGCATAATATCTCTAATGCTCATTACGACTGCTTTATAAAGCTGGTCTTTACGCGCTTCCGTAGGCGCAACGCCGAAATACCGCGAAAGTTTTCCTTTGATGAGTTCTTTCGCTTCCTTTTGTGTTATCTTTTCTTTTTCCATATTCTTCTCCTAAAAATTTTTCCTATGTTTCAAGGGGGCGAATACCGCCCCCTTACTTAGCGGTGCATGTTTTATAAAGTACGATAAGTTTCGTCGTAAAGCTTTTTATATTGTTCCGCCGAATGTAACCACGAGAAATCCGTCGTTGCCGCCTTTTTCATTAAGGCTTTCCACTCTTCGTCCTTTTTATACGTGTCAAGCGCTTCGTGAATAACGTAAAGCATATCGTACGCATTGCAAGAAGCAAAAGTAAATCCATTGCCGTTAGCCCCGTAAGGTTTAATACTATCGTATAAACCGCCCGTTTCTCTTACGATAGGCACGGTGGCATAACGGGAGGCAATCATTTGCGAAAGCCCGCAAGGCTCGCTGATAGACGGCATCAAGAAAATATCCGAACCGGAATAAATTTTCTTGGAAAGGTCCCCGTTAAACGCAATATTCACAGAAGCTTTTCCCTCGTAACGCGAACCAAGGTCGCGGAAATATTCCTCGTACGCTTTATCCCCCGTACCAAGCAAGACGAATTGTAAATCTTCATGCAAAACGTCCTCTGCTACCGATTTTACAAGCTCTAATCCTTTATGAGAAACCAAACGGGAAATCATTGCAACGATGGGTACGTCTTTAACGGGCAAACCAAGCATTTTTTGCAGTTCCGTTTTACAGATTTTCTTATTTTCTAAATGGTCTGCATCGTATTTTGCAAAGAGAGCCTCGTCCGTTGCAGGGTTATACATATCCACGTCGATACCGTTAAGGATCCCCGTTAACTTGAATGCGTTCTTACAGATAATATCCTGCAATCCGTGCGCATATTGCGCCGTTTGGATTTCTTTTGCGTAGGTCGGGCTGACGGTAGAGAATTTTTCACAACACTCGATTGCGCCCTTCATTAAATTGATGCAACCGTCGTATTCGAGAAGATATTGATAATCGGTTGAAATACCAAACAAATCTTCTAAAATATCTAACGAATACTTGCCTTGGTATTCGATATTATGTATTGTGAACAAAGCGCGGATAAACTGATATTCGGGGCGTTTACAATAGATCGTTTTCAAATAAATCGCCGCCAATGCCGACTGCCAATCGTGGCAATGCAAAATATCAGGATAGAACCCGATAAAAGGCAGAATTTCCATAACGCTACGCGAAAAGAAAGCAAACCGTTCCCCATCGTCGTAATAC
>JAZUCW010000121.1:0-3385 GCA_045639305.1 Candidatus Scatosoma sp. | reverse complement strand
GGTAGAAAACCGCGCGTAGCGGCGGAGAAAAAAGCGGAAGCGAAAACCGAAGAAATTAAAACCGAAGAAATTAAAATAGAAGAAAAAAAGACGGAGCTTGCACCCAAAGGCACGCTTATGGATATGAGCTTTTTATTCGGGGATATCAAACCCGTAGAAAAGCCGCAAAATAAACCTGCGCAAATTAAGCAAGAAACCAAGCAGGAAATAAAGCAAGAAATCAAGCCCGAACCGAAGAAAGCGGAAGTGAAAAAGCCCACGCAAAAAACGGCTACGCGAACGGTAAAAAAACCGACTGCGCCGCTCACGGCGGACGAAAAATTGCAAGAAGCGTTTTTGAACAAATTGCGCCGTTTGGGCGGAGAATATTTCGAATATTATAGCGTATATCTTTTAGAAAAATATTCTCGCAAAAACGGTAGAAGATTGGAAAGCTTAAAAATCACGGGCGGCGATCACGACGGTGGGATTGACGGCGAAATTGAGCTTACGGATAAGCTTGGTTTTAGAGAAACGATCTACATACAGTCGAAAAATTGGAATCCCGACAAAGGGGACGAAAAACTGTGGGTCGTAGGCGAAACGCTGTTACAACAATTCATCGGCGCGTGCGCTTGCCGTCAGGCAAAGGACGGAAAACAACACTGCCGCGGGATTTTCGTAACCACTTCCCGTTTCACCCCCGAGGCAAAACGGATATTAGAAACGATGTCGGACAAAATCGTGGGCTACGACGGCGAGGATTTGTACGAAGCGGCGAAAGAATGTTCCTTTGGCGTAATCCAGAGAAACGGAGTATGGTGTTTGGACGAAAAACTGCTTAGCGGTACGAAAGCCTTTTTCAATCTCTTTTAAAAATCGAACGCCCCGTTTAAAAAGCGGGGCGAGAAAACTTGCCGCGCCCCTTGACAAGAGGAAAAAAAGTGGTATAATAAAGAAAAAATTTTGGAGGTATACATAATGGTTTGCAAACAATGCGGTTTGGAAACGAACGTGGACGGCGCAGTCTTTTGCAACGGTTGCGGCGCGCGTTTGGACGGAAAAAAGCCTTGTCCCCATTGTGCGGGTTTAAACGACCCCTCTTCGGCGTTTTGCGCGTTCTGCGGAAAGCGAATTGACGGAAAAAAGGTGTGCGTTTCTTGCGGCGCGGTGCACGAGGGTGCGTTCTGTCCCCAATGCGGAGCTTCTGCGCAGGCAAAAGCCCCGAAAATCAAGCCCGTAAAAGAAAAGACGGAAAAGGGCTGGTGGAAGAAGCTTTTAAAATGGGTGGGCGCAGGCTCGGCGATTGCGGCGGCAACCTTTGCCTTTATCTTCCTTTTCTTTATCGGCACGGAAACGGAATCTTCTTCTTTGGCAAACTCTCTTTTGGGCGGAAACGTTTCTTCCTCGACGGGGATTTTTGGCTATTTTGGCTCGATTTATAAAGACATTGAAACGGCGATTCCTATGTTGGAGAGTATGGAATACGAAACCGAACAAATCGTCAACTTGTATATTACGGCGGGCTTGGGTACTTTGATAGCGGCGGCGACGATTATTTGCGTAACCGTGTTCTTCATTCTTGCTTTGGTGAAATTTATCCGTTTTGCAATGGGCAAATCGGACGCAAGCGGTTTGAAATTTGCGGCATTGACCGTGCTTGCTTACCTGGGCGGTGCAGCGGGTATTCGCGCAATTAACGAGGTGATGGTGGAACTCTCCGAGGTTTCGGGGTATATGTCCATAGAGCTGGAAATGGGTGAAGTCTTAAACGGCGCGACCTGCGCAGGGATGGCGCTTTGTCTTGTGTTTCTGCTTTCGTCGGCGGCGACGGCTTTGGTGGCACACGGGAAAGAATGGGTAAAGCCCGCGGTGATTAAGAAAAACGCCTTTATCGTCGGCGGTTTGGCGTTTGCGTTGATTGTTTTCTTTATGTGGCAAACGATGTCGGTTGTGATGGATACTCAATTGGCAGAGAGCGAATGCGAAATTTTAGCTTCGCCTTTGGCTAATTCGTCCATGTTCCTTTCTATGGTGGAAGCTTTGGACGCTAGGGTGACGGGGGCAACGGTAAACGCCGACGCGGAAATCGCGTTCGTTTATATCGGCAGTATTCTTGCGCAGCTCTTAATGTTGGGCGGTATCGCTTGCGCGGTGGGTTTGGTTGCGTCCCGTATCCGTCAAATCGGCGGCAAAGAAGGTACTTCTATGTCTTGGTCGATTGCAACGCTTATCCTTTCCGTGCTCTCGCTCGTGGCGTTTGTTCTCGTCCAAGTGAATATGGAAAGCATACTCGACGCGTACATGAGAGGTTTGTCGATGAGTTCGGGGGCAAGTATTTCTTCCCTTAGTAACCAATATGAAATCGGTGTCGGCAGCGCGATTGCCGTAGTGGTGTTGTCTGCGGTGAGTTTGGCGATCAGCATCGTTCAAAAAATCCTTTGCAAAGAACCTGCGGAAACGCCCGTAGAGGAAATTGCATAACGAAAAAAATCGAACGCCCCGTTTAAAAAGCGGGGCGTTTTTCTACGCGCACGCGCGTCCAAAAAATATTTTTTTGCGAAAAAAGGAAAAAAATCTCGTTTTCCTGCCTCAAAGACTTGATATTTCTTTCAAATTATATTAAAATGTTATATGGCAACGGAGTAAGCTGTCTATTTTTTTCGTGCTTAAAATCCCTTGTCAAAACCTAAAATACGAAAAAAATTACTTGGAGGAAATAAATTTATGGCTAAAAAGTATTGCTACCTCTTTACGGAAGGCAACGCGAAGATGCGTGAAATCCTCGGCGGTAAGGGTGCGAACCTTGCGGAAATGACCAACATCGGTCTTCCCGTTCCTCAGGGCTTCACCATTTCCACGGAAGCTTGCACGCAGTATTACGAAGATGGCAGAATGATTAACGCGGACATTCAAGCGGAGATTATGGAGTACATCGAAAAGATGGAAAAAATCTGCGGTATGAAGTTCGGCGACAAGGAAAACCCCTTGCTCGTATCCGTTCGTTCGGGTGCACGCGCTTCGATGCCCGGTATGATGGACACCATTTTGAACCTCGGTCTTAACGAAGAAGTAGTCAACACGATCGCTGCGAAATCGGGCAATCCCCGTTGGGCTTGGGACTGCTATCGCCGTTTCATCCAGATGTTCTCGGACGTCGTTATGGAAGTCGGCAAGAAGTATTTCGAAAAGCTTATCGACGAAATAAAAGAAAAGAAGGGCGTTACGCAGGACGTAGAGCTCGACGCAAACGATTTGAAAGAACTTGCAAATCAGTTTAAAGCAGAGTATAAAAAGCAGCTCGGCAAAGACTTCCCCAACGATCCGAAAGAACAGCTTTTCGAGGCTGTTAAAGCGGTATTCCGTTCTTGGGACAATCCCCGTGCGAACATTTATCGTATGGACC
>JAZUCW010000120.1:0-1673 GCA_045639305.1 Candidatus Scatosoma sp. | reverse complement strand
AAGATTGAAAAACCCGCCGATCCGACGAAGGAAGGTACCGTACAGTACCAATACACCTTCGACGGTTGGTATTTCGGGGAAGAAAAATGGGATTTTGAACACGATATCGTAACGGAAGACGTTACGCTCGTTGCAAAGTTTATTCAAAGTGACGTTTATTATAAAGTCACCGTAAAGCTTTCGGGTGACACGCAGGTTATTTACTTGACCTACGGCGCGCAGGTAGACCTTTCCGTCTTTGACAAGGCAGGGTATACCAAGACGGTGAAAGAAAACGGCAAAACGGTTACTAGTCTTATCGTAACGGCGGATACGGAAATTAGCATTTCCTATCAAGCGGAAACGGAAGCGGAAGAAGAGGGCGGCTGCGGCTCGCTCGTTGGCGTTAGCGGTATGCTGGCGGCAATCGGTGCGCTCGGCGGTTGTATGATGATCCGTAGAAGGAGGGACGACGATGAAGAATAAGTTTAAACTTGGTATCGCGACGACTTTGGCGGCGGTTACGTCCGTATTCGTCTGCGCAAATATCAACGCGGGAGCTGAAGAAGTGGAAACGATTGCGTTTAACAATGAAATCGTAGCGGTGACTCCGCATAGCGGCGAGGTCGTCAGCGTGGTACATAACGGTATGGAAACCGTCCTCAACATGGCAAACCCCACGCAGGCGGAACTTGCGAAATATTATCACGTTCGCCCTGAGATGAAGGAATTTTTTGCGACGGGGGCGATCCCGTCTACCCAAGAGGAGATTAAGGCGGTTTACGATTTGTGTGACGACTTCGCGCCCGTTGGGAACGAATTGAAATGGGCGTATTCGGAAGGAGCGGACAGTTATACGGTAAACCTTTCCCTTGACAAACATTTTACCAAAGTCGTATTCTCTAAGACGGTGGAAGAATGTTCGGTGGACTTGGGCAATACCTTGTATTCGGGCACCGATTATTATTGGCAGGTAATCGCCAACGACGGCGAAACGCAGACCCGTTCGAATATTTTCGAATTCACCACGAAAGCGGGTACGCGTACGGTGGATATCGACGGCGTTTCTAATACTCGCGATATCGGGGGATATCAAACGCCAAACGGCGTAACGAAGCAAGGGCTTATTTATCGTACGGCAAGATTCGACGACGTTACGGACGAGGGGAAATCCACGGCGCAGCAGCTTGGGATTAAGACGGACTTGGATTTGAGATCTATCGGCGAAGGCAGGGAAAATCCTTTAGGGCTTGACAACTACGTGCAAGCAACGCCTGCACCCGTCTATACGAACGGTATCAATACGGTGGAAGGCAAGGCGGCGATCAAGACGATCTTTGCTACTTTTGCAGATAAGGACAACTATCCCATCGCCATGCATTGCAGTGTCGGCAGAGATAGAACGGGTACGGCAGTTGCCCTCTTAAACGCGTTGCTTGGCGTAGAGGAACAGACGATTATCAACGAATACCTGCTTAGCGTATTTGGGTATATTTCCAGCTGGGACAAAGCTTCGGACGCGTTGTTTACGAATATCCAAGGCTTGTTTGCGTATATCCACACCTTCGAAGGGGAAACGCTTGCTGATAAAACGGAAGCGTTGCTTTTGGATGCGGGTGTGACGGCGGAGGAAATGCAGTCTGTTCGTGATATTATGCTCGGTGAAACGGTGGTTTTCGATAAAGTCGGAGGCC
>JAZUCW010000119.1:0-1606 GCA_045639305.1 Candidatus Scatosoma sp. | reverse complement strand
ATGCGTTATACGGAAGCAAGATTGACCAAGCTCGCGGCGGAAATGTTGCGCGATTTGGACAAGGAAACGGTGGATTTTATCCCCAACTTCGACGGCAGCGAAGAAGAACCTACCGTATTGCCCGCAAGATATCCCAACCTTCTCGTCAACGGTTCGGACGGTATCGCAGTCGGTATGGCGACGAATATCCCTCCCCACAACCTTGCGGAAGTGGTGGACGGCACGATTGCCCTTATCGACAACCCTGAAATCACGATTGACGAATTGATGGAATATATCCCCGCACCCGACTTCCCTACGGGCGGTATCCTGATGGGCAGAAGCGGGATTAAAAACGCGTACAGAACGGGGCAAGGCGGTATCATTATCCGTTCCAAATGCGAAATCGAAGAATACGGCACGGGCGGCAACGTCCGTTCGCGTATCGTCGTTACGGAAATTCCTTACCAAGTCAACAAAGCGCAGCTTATCAAGACGATTGCGGACATGGTCAACGACAAACGCCTCGAAGGCATTTCCGATATCCGTGACGAATCCGACCGCGAGGGTATGCGTATCGTTATCGAATGTAAAAAATACGCCAACGCACAGGTCGTTTTAAATACTTTGTATAAAAAGACGAAACTGCAAACCTCGGACGGTATCATTTTGCTTGCGCTCGTAGAAAACGGTACCGAGCCCAAGACCTTGAACTTGCGCGAGATTTTGTATTATTATCTCGAACACCAAAAAGAGGTTATTACAAGACGTACCCGTTTCGAACTCAACAAGACGGAAGAACGCGCGCATATCTACGAAGGTTTGGTGCTTGCGCTTGCCAACGTGGACGAGGTGATCCGTATCATCAAGGCTTCCGCGGATAAGAATGCGGCAATCGTGGGCTTGACGACGGCGTTTACGCTCGACGAAAAGCAAGCGAACGCGATTTTGGAAATGCGTTTGCAAAGATTGACCTCGTTAGAAGTAGAAAAACTGCAAGAAGAATTGGCGGCGTTGCACGCGACGATTGCCGATTTGAAAGATATCCTTGCCAACGAAAGCAGGGTTTTGGATATTATCAGAGCCGACTTGACAGAAATCAAAGCGAAATATCCCTCGCCGAGAAAGACGGAAATTTCCGTCGATTACGGCAACATCGATGACGAAGACCTGATCGATAGAGAGGACGTCGTGATCTCCATTACCCATTCGGGCTATATCAAACGTCTTCCCGTTGCCGAATACAAGGCGCAGGGCAGAGGCGGCAAAGGCATTACGGCGCACAGACCCAAGGACGAGGACTACGTGGAAAAAATGTTCGTTTGCTGTACCCACGACCCGATTTTGCTTTTCTCTTCAAAGGGCAAAGTATATTCGGTCAAAGGCTACGAAATTCCCGAAGCAAACCGCACGGCGCGCGGTAGGGCGGTGGTAAATATCGTACAGCTTGACCAAGGGGAAAAGATTGAAACGGTACTTCCCGTTTTGGAAAACGGTACGGGTTACTTGATTATGGCGACGGAAAACGGCTTGATTAAGAAAACGCACACCGATGAATTTAAGCGTATTCCCAAGAACGGTAAAATCGCGATTAAGCTTCAAGAAGACGACCGCTTAATTTCCGTAC
>JAZUCW010000118.1:0-2095 GCA_045639305.1 Candidatus Scatosoma sp. | reverse complement strand
CCGCTTACGAACACGGTGGGGATATTCAATCTTGCCGCCGCCATCAAAAGCCCGGGTACGATCTTGTCGCAGTTGGGGATCATAACCTGCCCGTCAAAGCCGTGCGCAAGCACCATTGCCTCCGTCGAATCGCCAATGAGGTCGCGGGTTACAAGCGAGTATTTCATGCCCGTATGCCCCATGGCAATCCCGTCGCAAACGGTGATAGCGGGGAACATAATGGGCGTACCGCCAGCCATAGCAACCCCTAATTTTACCGCTTGCGCGATTTTGTCGAGGTTGATATGCCCGGGGACGATTTCGTTGTACGAACAGACGACCCCGATCAAGGGGCGGGACTGTTCCTCGTCGGTCAGCCCCAATGCGTGGTACAAGGATCTGTGCGGCGCGTTGGAGAAGCCGTCTACTATGGTGTCTTTAATCATAATATTGCCTCATGAAATTCGGAATTCGGAATTCGGAATTCGGAATTGTGGTTGGATTTAAAATACCGAGCAGCTACACGGAACGGGTTAGATACGAGCAGTTCAAGGCGCGGCGAGGGCGCGTACAACTAGTACGTAACCGAGCAGCAACGATGAAATGCAAAGTATATAACTCGTTTCTTAATTGTTGATAAACTTTTCTTCGTCCGCCCAGCTATACAGCTTTCTAATATCTTTACCAACTACTTCGGAAGGATGTTCCGCTGCAATTTTTCTCATTGCGTTGAAATGTACTTGCGAGCCTGCGTCGGACATATCCAAAAGGAAGTCTTTTGCGAACGTGCCGTCTTGAATGTCTTTCAAAACCTTTCTCATCGCTTTCTTCGTTTCTTCGGTGATAATCTTCGGACCCGTGATATAATCGCCGTATTCTGCCGTGTTGGATACCGAATAACGCATCCCCTCAAAACCGCTCTGATAAATCAAATCGACAATCAACTTCATTTCGTGGATACATTCGAAGTATGCGTTTCTGGGGTCGTAACCTGCTTCAACGAGCGTTTCAAAACCCGCCTGCATCAACGCGCAAACACCGCCGCAAAGTACCGCCTGTTCGCCGAAAAGGTCGGTTTCCGTTTCGGTACGGAAGTTCGTTTCCAAAACGCCCGCGCGCGCACCGCCGATACCCAAAGCGTACGCAAGACCGATTTCCAAAGCGTCGCCCGTTGCGTCCTGTTCTACCGCGATAAGGCAGGGAACGCCTTTGCCTACTTGGTATTCGCTGCGAACGGTATGCCCAGGGCCTTTCGGCGCAACCATGATCACGTTGACGTTCTTCGGGGGCTTGATGCAACCGTAATGGATGTTAAAGCCGTGCGCAAACGCCAAGGTTTTGCCTTCGGTAAGGTTGGGTTCGATACTTTCTTTATACAGTTTCGCCTGCTTTTCGTCGTTGATAAGGATCATAATAAGGTCTGCAACCTTCGCCGCTTCTGCCGCCGTCATAACGGTCATGCCTTGCGCTTCCGCCTTTGCCCAGCTCTTGCTGCCCTTATACAAACCGACGACGACTTTCACCCCCGATTCGTGCAAGTTCAACGCGTGCGCGTGACCTTGCGAACCGTAACCGATAATCGCAACCGTTTTGCCGTTTAACTTGTTCAAATCACAATCCTGTTGATAAAAAATTCTTGCCATAATAAAAACCTCCTAAATGTTTCTATATTTCTTTAATTATTTTCTGTAAAAAGAGTTTCTGCACCACGGTCGAGTGCTACGATCCCCGTACGGCACATTTCTAAAATCCCGAACGGTTGCATCAGTTTTACGAACGCGTCGATCTTCGAGGGGTTACCCGTTACCTCGATGCACATTGCCTCGGGCGAATAGTCGATGACGCTCGCGCGGAAGACGTCCACCGCCGTCATAATATCGCTGCGGTTTTCCGATTTGTTTTCCACCTTAATCAGCATCAATTCGCGTTTAATCGGCTCGCTTTCCAATACCTCGACTTTTTTGACGACGTACAATTTTTTTAATTGGTTGACCATCTGTTCTTTCACGTACTCGTCGCCGTGCATACTGATGGTGATACGCGAATATTCGCTGCGTTCGGTTTCGCCTACCGTCAACGTGTCGATATTGAAACCAAAGTCGGATCGTAGCCATGT
>JAZUCW010000117.1:0-12932 GCA_045639305.1 Candidatus Scatosoma sp. | reverse complement strand
TATTCGTGGTAGGGTATCGTGCCGTCAACGCGTACCTGCCCATCGCCAACGTACTCCCAAGAGAAAATTTCCTCCCCCGTAGTACGATCGAAAACCTGCCAATATTTTTTCGGGTTTTCCTCATTTACCGCCAGTTGATCGCACGAATACCCCTTCATTAAATCAACTGCAAGACTTTCTTCCGTTGCTAAAATATAATCGGTAGTCAAAAGCACGCTTTGCAATTCGTCCGTGTGCTGATCCGCCCACGCATTATCCCCGCGCACCACAAAATAGGTATTGTACACCTTTTCCGCAATCTCCAACGCGTTTTTAGGCAAATGCGTACCGTCGCAATCACGTACCGCATCCGCCCCCCAAAGTTCCGCTATTTTCTTCGTCCCCTCCACAAAACTTTCGTCCGTGGGAATCGTTACTCTGCCTTTTCCCATTTTTATCTCCTTCTCTTCGAGCTTGCCAAGGCAATAAATCGTTCGCCTTGATCGTTTACCGCGCAATAATATTGATAAACAACTCCGTTTTCTTTGATTGTCCATTGCTTGTGTGCATAGACATTCTCCCATGCCTTTTCGGATTGCATCAACGGTTTCCCGTCCCATTTTGTCCAAGTTTTTAAATCGTATGATACGGCAAAAGTATTGTATGCCCTATCCCCGTCGCAAACAAAATACAGCATTACGTAAAGTTCATCAATTTTAACAATTTGAGGATCTCCGTTGATTAAAACGGAATCAGGGCATTCCCATACGGGAATTATTGCTTCACGTAAATGCCTTTTCCAATGCAATCCATCCTCCGACACCGCCAAAAAGATACTTTCCCTATTCGTTTGATCTTTTGCGTTATAGGCACATACGTACGGATATCCCGTTACTTTCGCCTCGTCAAAAAACATATTTGCCTTGTACAAAGTCAACGTTTCCCCCCTGCGCGCATCCGTATCTAATCCGCTCAAAATCGGTAAGGGCTCTTTTTGGTAGGCAGCAGGGTCGAGAATATCCGTCGTTACGGCAAGTCCTATCGAAAGCGGATCCCCTTCGTATCCTTCCGTATTGCCGCCTAAATAAGAAAAAATGTATTTCTCGTCAACGGTCAACAATTCGTTCGTGCCCTGAAAACGGATATCTTGCATTTGAGCATACCCGCCCGTTTGCGCCCTGTCCCAATCGCTCGGTTTTTCCAAAACGCGGAAAAGGTCCTGCCAATGTAACAAATCCTCGCTCTTCGCAATACGAGTTTCGTAGCCTCTTTTCTCGGTTATATCCATCGCCACATACGACATATAAAAAGCGTCGCCGTACTTGAAAACCACCGGGCTATCCGTCCATTTCCCTTCGAACTTAATTACTGCTCCGTATTTATAAGGAGTTTTCAATTCTTTATAGATTCTTTTTAATACTTTCTTATCAAGCATAACTCACCTAGCCTCTCTGCGTAGCTGTTGCGTTGTAATCCCCTCGGGCGCAATCACCATAACTTCGCCTTTTCCGCCGCGCAAAATTAGCTTTTCATTTTTATTCTTCCCCAGAGGCACGGTAATGCAAAAATCTGCGTTGATAGAAGGCGGGGAAATATACGCGCATTTCTTCTTTGCGTTATATCCAAAATAGCCGCAGCCTTCCAATATCCATTTCGATACGATTGCCGTAAAGCCATGATTCAACGACCCGTCCGTGCAATTCTTTTCCCAAAGGGTATTCGTCTGCAATGCCATAGGGTAAAAATACCCGATTAGCTCCTCTAACAGTTGATAATGATATCCGTGCTCGGAAAGATATAAAAACCGAGTAAAATTTCCGATGAAGCTGTTCGCTTTATTTAGCGTTTTCCCCTTAAAGACGTATTCTTCTCCGTAAGGCTTAATCTCGCTAAACAACCGCTTATATAAAATTGGATAGCCCTTCTTCGTTGCAATCCCGAACGCAAACGCGTAATACTGACAAGTTTCGGTAATATCGGATTGGACTCTTATTTTTCCGTCTTTGCGAACGGCGTGTTCACGGAAAAATTCCCCGTCGTAAGATTGCTTTACGATAGCGCTGACGACTCTCGCGTATTCCTTTTCTAAACGCTTATCCTCGTACATGGTAGCCATACATTGCAACATTTTAGCGTATAGCATATTCGTTGGATAGTTTACGCCGTCCACAAAATCGGCGCATTTACTCCATTCAACGAATACCCATCCGTCTAAATCTTCCAACAAGCCGTCTTCGTTTCGATATTTCTCAAAATAGTCTAAAAGACGATAGAATTTATCTTTAAACTTGCTTTTCCACTCTCCGTTCCCCGTGCGCTTTTCATAATTGGCAACCTCTAAAACCAACCACATTCCCCAATTCGGTATATACAATCCGTCGTTGTGGTCAGCCGGATAACACATCGGCAGCATTCCTTCGGGAATATATTCGTAATCCTTTTTCAATAAGAACGAACGGAAAAAGTTTTCCTCGCATTTATTGTTAGAACAAATCAAAGTTTCCGCTTGCGAAGTAAAATAACTATCGCACAGCCAACCTGCGCGCTCTCTTCCCGGACAATCCGTCGGCACGTCTACCGTATTTTGCGCCAAAGTATTACGTCCCGCCTCAAAAACGACTCCTAGTTTTTTATTGCTGATTTCTAGCTGTAGAGCGTATGCTTCATCGTTTTGCCAAAGAATAACTTTCGGTTTTTCCTTTAAATGCAACCCTCCTTTCGTACAAATGAGCTTTAAGTATTTCAACGTATACGGTTCGCTTGTAATTAGATGGTATTCGCCCACCTTTAAACGGTACGCTACTGCGTTACAAATATGCATACGGTTGAAAATCAAAGGCAGAGCCTCTCCTTTGGGGATATCTGCGAACTTTGACTCTTCTTCTTGCATTCTATCCCAAAAAATCTCGTCAAAGGTCAAGTATAATTCGCAGTCTGCGTCCACCTGCATTGACAATTCAATAAACCCCGTTACGTTCGCCTCCAATTCGTATAAAGCATAGGTATCCGACTCCAATTTTTCGCATATCCCGTTTTTGGAGATATAATCGAGTTTCAACAGCTCGTCGCTAATTTCAATATCTCTCTCGCCTTTCTTATACCCTAATACTTTTTCTCCAATATCGTCAAAGATTAACGACGAAGTAGGATGCAACACACCTGTATGCACCACCCTTCCGCTCTCTATGCAACGCTTTGCCGAAACTCTATTCCAGTCACAACGCGGAATATCTGCTTCTATCGTGATATTCCCTTCTACCTCGTGAACTTCCATTTTTGGAAAAACATCTTCGCCAAGATAGTGCCGCGTACGGCAAAACCGCATTTCATACGCTTCCGTAAAAGAACGCTGAAAATTGATTCTTTGCGTCTTTTCTATTCTATCGTTCAATTGATAAGCGAAAAAATCTCCCGCGTCGGCGACCATAAACCCGCCCGCGTACAATTCGCAAGCAAAGAAGCCCTCTTCATTAACGGGGTAATAGGCGTTGATTCGATAATTACATACGTCGACGCATAACACGTCGCCTTCTTTAACGCACAATTCTTTTTTATGCACAATGGAATATCCGTGCGCGCTGCGCGCCGGTCCAGCAAATAAAAACTCCCCGTTTAAAAACACACGAAACGTGGAAGCCGCCGCAAGCCGAAGCCGCACTGCTTTATACGGCTTTCGGAAAATATACCGAAAGCCGTACGTTTCGTTTAATGCATATTCTTTCTTTTTTATCCAAACTTTTTTCATTTTAACCGTAATTTATCAGCCTTTCAACCCGCCCGCAACCGTATTTTCGATAATCGTATTGCTGAATATGCTAAATACGATAATCATAGGAACTGTCGCAATTAAATTCGCTGCGTAGAAGATTGGTTCTGTTACTTTCTCTCCGTCCGATAAAGATTTCCCCACCTTGTTTTTCAAATCGTAAACGGCATAGCTAAGAACGGGGGTTTTCCATTCAAGGAATAAAAGCGGGGTCATATAATCGTTCCAACAGCCGATTGCCGCCGTAATAAAGATTGCAACAAGCGCAGGTTTCGCCTGCGGCAACATTACCTTCGTGAATACTTTAAAGTTGCTTGCCCCATCAATAAACGCCGCTTCAGCATATTGCCAGCTTATCCCTTTAAAGAAAGCGTATAACATAATGAAATTATACCCAAAGCCACCGGAATTTACGATTGCCATCCCAGGAATGGAATCAAAATGCAAAACCGTTTTAATCAAGCGATACTGCGAAGGCAAAGCCCCAACAAGAGGAATCATCATCGAGAATATTGCTAAAAGGTAGAAAAATCCCTTCAGTTTAAAGTTATATTTCGCCACCGTATACGCCGCCACTGCAGAGGAGGCAACCGTCATAAACGTTGAAAGCCCCGTATAAAGCAGGGAGTTTACAAACACTCCCGTAAAAGGCACGCTGCTATTCCCCATCGAAACGCTAAGCGCCTCGTACGCGATTTTGTAATTATGTCCAAATTCACTAAACGAGGACGGAAAACCAAGCACGTCTGCCGCGTATTCTTCTCTGCCTTTCATGGAGTTGATAAACGCCCAAATGAAAGGGTACACCAAGGTAAACGCGTAGAGAAGGAAGATAACGAAAACGACCCATAAAACCGTTTTTTGCGATTTCGTATAATTTTTCAACATTTCTCTCCCCTCCTTTAAAATTCTATGCCTGCGCAAATCTTATTCATAATCGCACGTATACCCATAATAATCGGCACGCCGATGCAGGTAAAAATCAAACCAGCCGCCGCCGCTTGATTATACGCCATATTTTCTTGTACAAGGTAATATATGTAATACCCAATCGTAGAGGTCTTATGCATATACGTCTGCGGCGATAACAACAATATATTGCCCACCTGCGTAAACATTCCGACCGCGCCCATAATGAAAATAGACGAAATCGTATCAAAAATCAAGGGAATTACGATTGCTATGAATTCTCTAAAAAATCCCACGCCCTCTAATCGGGAATATTCGAAAATATCCTCGGGAATTCTCGCAATTGCCCCGCTAATCAACAGAATGTTCATACCCATACCGAACCACAAACCGTAAAAAAGAATACTGCCTAATACGTATTTTTCCGATTCGAGGAAAGGAATCGTTTCTCCGCCGAAAACGTTGACGATGATGTTATTGATAACGCCCGTGCTGGGATCCGCGCTGAGCATATACCCGTAGATAGAGGTCAAAACGACGGAAGAAATAATACTGGGCAAAAAGAAAATTACGCGGAATATCTTACTGCCTGGTACTCGCTTATACATAAAGTACGAGTAAATAAGGGATATAGGCAAGCCGATAAAATCCCCTACGAGGAAAAACCAAATAGAGTTAATTATCGAAGGACGAGCCAACTCGTTGGGATTAGATGAAAAAAGAATACGAAAGAACTCTTTCATATAGGTTAAATCGAAAGCCCCAGATTCGTTTTGGAACGCCATCAAAATCGAATTAAAATTCACGTATACCCAAAAGATAAGGAACTGCAAGACGGGATACGCCAACATACAAGCGATAAAAATTTTCGTTTTTATATCCTTTCTTTTTTTCCTTTTCGCAGGGGCGGCAATTACCGCCCCTTCCGTTTCCATAGTATCAGAGAAGTTCATACGTCCCTCCGTTTTTTATTATTTGCCGCTTACACCTTGCCAGCCGCCCGTAACGGTGCTGTAATACGAATTAAACAACTGCAATGCAGTTCTGCGTTCGCCGCGAACAAGCGAGGACATCTTCGGTTCGGGGAATTGACCGTTGGGGAAGAATTCCACGATAGAGTTTTGATAGAATACCTTGTTAATTCTCGACCCGTCGTAAGCGTACGTACAGGTCTTATCCAAATCGATTTGCGATTGCAAGAAACTACCCGGTTTTACAAAATCTTTAAAAGTATTCGTAAACGAGCTGTCCGACCAATTGTAATTCAGCGGTAAAATCGATTTTGCATACTTTGCGTAAATCATAGCGCCGTAATCACTGGACATAAAGCGCAAGAAATTAATCGCTTGCTCTTGTTCCGTCGAATAAGCGGGAATTACACAGGTAAGGTCCGCGCCGCCCGAGAACTGCATATTCATCGCTTGGTCGTATTCCTTTTGCGTAACTCTATCCGCCGCAAGCGCTTCGTCCCACATCGCTTTCGCGCTGCTTAAAACGGGCGTTTTCATAACCTTGAGTTCTACGTCCGCATTCGGATTTTCTTTAAACCAATCCTCCATTTCTCTTTCGAACCAGCTTCCGCAAACGTACATCGCCGCATTTCCGTTCATAAAATCGTACTGCGCTTTATCTACCGACGCGCTGGAAGAATAAGGAACGCAATAACCGTGGTCGTATCTCTCGTCCCCTTCTTTAATCGAAGAATCGCTTGCGTCGGGATAAAGAATCTTTTCCATAACCGTCAGCGTGTCCAATCTGCCTTTGTTGTTAAATACTTCGGGAGTTCTTGCGGACAAGTCCCCGTTACTGGGCGTACCGGGCATCGAGCCGTCGGCGCTTTGATATTCTTTCGCCTGCCAGAACGCTCTATAATTATCAAATCCAACGTACGTACCGTACATTGCATACTCCATTTGTTGCCAATACGAAGGGCATTTCCCCGTCCATACCCAAGGATAGATTTTTTCTCCTTCCTTCTTTCCAACGACTTCTTCGTTATAAATCTTATAGGTAAGTTCTAACAACTCGTCCGTCGTTTCGGGCACTTCCCAATTCTTTTCTTCGAAAAGCTTCGCATTATAAATGATACCCGACGCGCCGCCCGCATACGGATACGCGTACATTTCCTTATCCGACTCGTTGGTGACGACGTCCTTAAATTCCGCACGAATCTTCGAACCTACGGTTACGCTTTCTTCCACGCCGTCTTTCCCGATCGGTTTTTGGTTATAAAGATTGTCGCTAAGATTTAAAACGAGGTCTTCATAAACCTTACCGCCGACTTTATAGTTCATTCCCACGTATTGATTGACGTTAAGAATATTCGAAAAAATAAGATCGTATTCGTTCGAAGAAGGGTCCTTAATCGCCGCGTCAAATTTGCTGGCAATCGTGTTATCCTTTACAACCGCCACCTCTACGTCCGGATAGATTTTGTTGTATTCTTTCACCATCTCGTCAATCCACGCCGTACCGTAGCCTGCGTCCAAAACCCAAATCGCCAATTTCCCGGAAAGGTCCACCACGTTACTGCAAGACGTCATACACGCCATCGTACCGCAAGCGGCAAGCGCAGCCAAGGTACAAGCCAAAACTCTCTTTTTCATAATTTATTCATCTCCTTATTTTGCAATCTATCAATACAGCATAATGTCTTTTAATGCCGTTATTTCTTCCACCGTTACCCCGCATTCGCTCGTAAGGTAGTTCTCAATCGCAGCGGAAAGCGTTCCGCCTTCCTCTCCGTATCGAGCCATCATCTCTTTATACAACAACCCGAAAGCGACCCAATTGCTCGAATTCTGACACGCAATCCCGCTGTCGTTGAAGTGGTATTCCGAATAATTTAAACCGTCAATATCGCTGCGCCAACGATTTCCGTAAACGGAGAAGGACGTCGCTTCAAAATCCCTTACCAAATCTTCGTAAGAAACGCCGAGCAGCCCGTTTATCAAAAACGCCAACGTACCCGTTCTATCCGCCCCTGCGATGCAATGGAAGTAAACGGGATAACTGCTCTCATCGCTCAAAGTAGAGAAAATCGTTTTTAACGCCTGCGGCGTACGTTCGTCGTAGCCTCTTTGAATACTGGACGCGTCCTTATAGGAAAATCCAGGAAGAATGTAGGTGTATCCCGTAAACGATGCCTTTATATAAGTAGCATCGGCAGAGAAAGCACACTCCGTTTGCCCTTTATCGTCCTGCCCTGCGGTACGGAAATCGATTTCCGTCTTAACCTTTAAATCCTCTCTAAAGGTCTTTTTCCCTGCTTCCGTAAGGGCGTTTAATTCGCCGCCGCGATAAAGCATTCCGTATTTCACCGTTTTGCCGTCCAACGTCTTCCAACCGCCGATATCCCGCATATTTAGCGTTCCCTCCGTATCGTCGGAAACCGTAACGAACAAGCCCGGCGTATCTTCCACTACGAAAGAATCCACCGCCGACGTTACGCCGTTGCCGCTCTTTACTTTCCAATAATAGGTTTTTCCGGGCGTTAAATAGCCAATAGACGTCGACGTTCCCGTTACCGTCTTTTCATAAGCCGCCGTGAAATTCTTCGACTCTGAAAAATATACGGTATATTGCGCGCTTCCGTCCCCTTCCCAAGAAAAGGTTACGCTTTGCTTGTCATAGATTTGTCCCGACGCCGTCTTTAAAATTCGAGCTTGTATCTTTGCGTCCGTTGCGTCTTGGTACTTTCTATACCCTTCTGCGGCAAAATCCAACGTTGCACCTTCGTATTTATTTAGGCCGAGTAAATCAACTTCCTGCACTTGTCCGCTGCTTGAACTGCTGCTGTCCTTTCCCTTGTCTTCCGCATCCGCACCGCAACCGACGAAAAAACAACTCATCGCCAAACCAAGCGCTAATGTTGAGGTAAATCTTTTCTTTTTCATTTTATTACTCCTTTCCTTACTCGTTAAAATACTCGAAATTATCAAGGTACATATTCAAATAATCCCCTTCCTCTTCCAAAACCGTCCAAATCCTAATACGGTAGATAGATTTTCCGTCGAAGGAAACCCCGGTATTCGTATTCATTTTCATTGCAAGTTCCTCTTTAAACAAGGAAAACTCCAACCAACGATTCAAACCGAATTCGGAAGTATTGTTAAGGTTAAATCTTGCTTCCACGTAGTTAGAAGAAGCGGCGTCGCCGTCGGAATATACGAACACCCAAATATCCTGCCGAGGGGAAATGTTCCCTTCCAAGTAGAATTTAAAACGAATCCCGTCGTATTCCGAATCGAATAAATTGGCGTGTGCAAAACTGCTGCCCATCAAATTGACACCCGGCCACGACTCCTTTGCCGCGACGTCGAAATGCGCCTTTAACGAACCCTCGGAGTTTGCATACGTATACGCCTTGTCCGTATTATGCGAAAGCTCCCACGTCACCACGTTTTTATTGTCGTCCGTCATCGTAAACATCGACATCAGTTGAGGAGTTTCAAACGCGGAAATTTCCGTTTCTTCCGTGCAATAAATGCGCGCGGTCGTTTCGCCCTTATTTCCTAAATCGTCCCAAGCCGTATACTGTATGGTATAAAAACCGCCCGTCGTAGGGGTAATCTTACCGCCGGAAACTTTTGCCTCTTTCCCCTGCGAATCAAAAACCTTCATCTCGCAGTAGGGGTCTTTCGTTAAATTATCCACCGCCAAAACAGAGGGAAGTTGATAGGTTTTCCCGTACTGCCAAACCGTATTATCCAAATTCTGTTTTATCGTAAGCTTGGGCGCTTCCTGCGGAAGAACGGTAACCAAAGTACTCTTTTCCGCCACTTTTGCACTCCCGTTTTTCGCCGTATAGGTAATCGTATACGTTCCTTCGCTGTCAGGAATAAACGAATCCCCTTCGTACGTCACTTCCTCTCCGTTTGGTGCATAGACTTTAATCTCATACCCCGTCACGTTATCCACCTTGGAGGAGAGGGGGGCAAAATGCACTTCGCCTCCCACCTCGGTAATCTCGCTTACGGGGATATAAAAGGGAATACTCGTTACGTCATCCGCGCAAGAACAAAGAGTCATCGCCGCAACTACACAACATAAACCAGCCGCAATTTTTCTTTTCATTTCTTTTCCTCCTTATTCCACACGGAAATTATCGATATTGTACGTCCAGATCCCGTCCGCATGCCCCTCGAACGTAATCAACGTCGAGAAAATGCTTTCTACGTTCATACCTTTCGCTACCATATCCGATACGTTCAGCGAAAGAGTTATCCAAGAATGCGGCGCAATCGTTTGCGGGATTCCAATCAAAGAAGTATAGCTTGCGTCCTGTACCCAAAACCGCACCATACAATCCACTTCGTTTGCGTTATAAACGTCAATCATCAATCTTTCATAGCCGCTGATGTCTTTCGTACCGCAATAGGAAATATCGCTGTAAATACTCGTTCCCGTTACAAATCCATAGCCGTCTACGCCGTACTGCATCTGACTATCCGAGCCAGGTACGACGACTTTGGTGGAAGCGATACTGCCAAACCCCTCGGAAATCACGCTTCTATCTTCGCTAAGCGTAGGCTTGGGATTAACGCTCATTTCGCCGCCGAAAGACCAAGCATATACGCCGTTCCCTTCGCAGCCATTGATAATCGAAAGGTCGCTTACGTTTACCAACACCGTTACCGTCGAAGACAGCGCTTTCTCGCTCTTTTCCGTTACCGTATAAATCGCTTCGTATACGCCTTCCGTAGCAGGACGGAATTTTAACGCGTACGCGTCTATTTCTTCATAACTGGAAAGCGCCGAGCCCTGTATGCCAATTTTAACGGACAAATCACATTCGTGATAATCGTAGGTCAAAATCGACGGCAGGCTTACCAAAGTACGCGTATATCCGCTTACCGTTTGAAATCCGCGAAGGTCGATTTGCGGCGCTAAATTGTCCACGACGTTGACCTTTTGCACCACTTCGTCCGCCACGTTCCCGTGCGCGTCTACGCTATTAAAATAGAAAGTGTATTCTCCCAACGCCGTTACTAAAAATCTCTCGTCTTTCGTAAAGGATACTCTCTCCCCGTTGGGGTCGGTTGCCTTAATCGTTAAAAACGGATTGGTATCGCAGTTATCCCGCACGAAAACGGACGGAATCTCCGCGTACTCGCTTGTTACTTGTACGCTAGAATAATCCCCTTTGACAACGATTACGGGCTTTTCCGTATCCGCCGACGACGTTGCGTCGTCGAGATTGAGCGAGGGCAGTTCCCCTTTCGTAATGATATTTGTCGCCGCGTCGCCGCCGCCAACTTCGTCGGAAAGGGTATATTTAGCTTCCTCTTCCCCGCAGCTTGTAAGCGCAAACGCAAAGAGGAAGAGCATACTTAAAGCAATTTTAGATATCTTTTTCATTTTCTTTCCTCCTTATTTACAAAGTTTTACGTTGTCCACGTAGAAGTGTTTTGCCGCCGATTGCGTACTTACGGGTTTATCCCACGCAAGCGCAATATAGAACAACGCGCCGAAGTTTTCTTGTACCATAACGGCGTTAAGCTTATCCGCATTGATATCCACGCGCACGTGTACCGTTTCGTTTGAGGGTATCGTAATATAATCGTAGGTCTTTGCCCCTCTGCGGTTTACGAGATTTACACAAAGCTGGAAGGTTTCCCCGTAGTTGGTAATATCACATTCAAAGGTCTTATAATCAAAAACGTTAAAGTCTTTTCCAAAGAAACCCGTATACGATTGATTAAGATTATAGAAACGAATATTGGGATTTCCGTACGAACCGGGCATCGTTGCCGTTCCGTTATAGATAACCTCTAACGCATATTTCCCTTCCGTTACGCAATCTGCGTAATCCACGAGATCAACGTAGCTGTTATAAAGGTTATGGAACATCGTGCGGCGCAGGGATTCTTCATCCTCAAAGCCCGTCATTAGCAAATTCCCCTTCGAATCCTTCGTCGGATTGTAGGATACTTCGTTTACGTCCGCAATCGTCGATTGCTTTACCGTTTGGCGTAAAGTTGCATATTGACGGTAATGCACTTGAAGATTGTCCAAATACAGCGTCGCTTCTACGTTGGAGAAGGTGATTTGGAAATAGGTAACGTCTTTAACCTCCGACTCCTTCAACGCCGCGAAAGAAACGGAAATATGCTCTTTCTCCCCGCCCTCTACGTAGAACGCCGAAATGGAGGAGGCTTGATTGGTATCAAAATTAAGGATAACCGTTTCATTCGACGCGTTGTATACGTCAAATTCAACTTTTGCAAAGCTTTCCGACGCCGAAAAATCGTAGCCGCTTGCTTGACGGAATCGAAGATAACGATTCCCCGTTTCCGTTTGTTTCACTTCAACCTTTAAAGATTTTTCTCCCGTCAAAACATTATCGCTTTCACTCTCAATCGAAGTGTTACAATTGACAGCCGTTATCGATTTCGTTTCCGTCATATCCTCGAAATCTTCCAAAGTTTGCACTCTGCCGCCAAGGTTACGCACAACTTCTAACCTTCTTCCGTTTTGCGCCGTTGCCGTTACCACGACTTCGTTTACCGTCTTATCCAAAGGTACTGCCGCCGTGTACATCATTCCTTCGCCGCAGCTAATCCCCGTTGCTCCCTTGCCGTTTATCGCAACGCTTACGCCCGCTTTTGCAAAAACCGTAACCGTTCTTGTCTGCGAATCGGTATTCGTGCTGCCAAGGTTAACGAGCATCGAGAAATCTTCGTCTTGCAACGCATAGATGAGATTGACAAGCTCTTCACGCACACGTAAGAATTCTTCCTGGTCGACAATGGGCTTTACCTTGGTAAACAGTCTATTATACAAATCGTCCACGTAATCGTTGAGCTGTACTTCTACTCCGTAGTGCAGGTTCGCTTTTTCAATCAAGCTTTCCAAGTAATACAAATACTCGTAATCTTCCTGCCCGTCCCGAATACTTGCCAAACGCAGGGTGGAAATAGGTCCGTCTACGTTGTACTTATAGCCGGGATACATCAAATACCCGTCGCCCGCCGTCGTGCTAAACGCCATAGAATCCGTCCATACGTCGCGAGGAATCGTACTCGACGTACCCGACATAATATCAATATAGCTAAACGCGTTACTCGACCAGTACAAATTACCGCCGACGTTATAATCTTGCGCCATCCAACCCATCAAGCGGGAAGAAATGAGATTGTCGTGGATATGATAGTTCGGCAAAGGATTCAAAGGCCCGTTACAAGTATACCACCAAATTTGGTCCCCTGCTTCCAAACGCTCTTGCAAGACGATTTCCGCTTCCGCGTCCATAAAGGAAGTCGGAGGCCAAGCGGTC
>JAZUCW010000116.1:0-17189 GCA_045639305.1 Candidatus Scatosoma sp. | reverse complement strand
CGGTACGGCGGCGTATCCCTCGACGGTATTGATGGACGCGATTCCTGCAAAGCTTGCGGGGGTGAAAGAAATCGTAATGGTAACGCCGCCTGCAAAGGACGGCAGCGTCAATCCCGACATTTTGACGGCTGCAAAGGTGGCGGGGGTAACCCGTATCTTTAAAATCGGCGGCGCGCAGGCGATTGCGGCGCTTGCGTACGGCACGGAGAGCGTACCCAAGGTTGATAAGATCGTAGGGCCCGGGAACGCGTACGTTGCCGAGGCGAAAAAACAAGTGTTCGGCAAGGTCGATATCGATATGATTGCAGGGCCTAGCGAAATTCTAATCGTTGCGGACGGAAAAAACAATCCAAGGTTCGTGGCGGCGGATTTATTGTCGCAGGCAGAACACGACAAAATGGCAAGCGCGGTACTCGTCACGGACGACAAGTCGTTTGCGGCGGCGGTTGCTAAGGAATTGGAAAGGCAAATCCCAACGCTGAATAGAGCGGAGATTGCAAGGATATCTATCGACACCAACGGAAAAATTATCGTAACGGAAGACTTGGCGGCGGCGATAGAGGTGGCGAACGAAATTGCGCCCGAGCATTTGGAACTTTGCGTGGATGACCCGTTTTCGTGGTTGGATAAAGTCTTGCACGCAGGGTCGGTATTTTTGGGTAGATATACGCCCGAGGCGCTCGGGGATTATTTTGCAGGACCGAATCATACCTTACCCACGAGCGGCACGGCGCGTTTTTCCTCGCCCTTGTCCGTGGACGATTTCGTCAAGAAAACGCAATACGTATTCTATACCGACGCGGGCTTGGAACAAGTGAAAGACAAGGTGGCGTACTTTGCGCAAAAAGAGGGCTTGCAGGCGCACGCAAAGAGCGCGACGATACGATTTGAAAAGAATAAGGAAGAGTTATGAGTAGATTTTTTAGCGCGAAATACGCAGCGCTGGAACCGTACGTGCCGGGGGAGCAGCCCAAGGAGGCGCAGTACGTAAAACTGAATACGAACGAATCTCCGTTTGCTCCGCCTTTATCCGTTGTAGAAGCGGTGGAAAGAGAGGGGAAACGGTTACAGCTTTATTCTGATCCCGAAAGCGGGGCGTTGACGGAAGAAACGGCGAAGACGTTGGGAGTGAAAAAGTCGCAAGTTTTGATGACCAATGGGTCGGATGAGGCGTTGAATTTTGCGTTTATGGCGTTTTGCGACGAAAACCATCCCGTCGTTTTCCCTGATATCACCTACGGGTTTTATCCCGTTTTTGCAAAATTGAACGGGATTCCTTACGAGACGTTGCCGTTAAACGAGGACTTTACCGTGGACGTAGACGCGTACCTGGGTATAGGAAAGAACGTCGTTATTGCCAATCCCAACGCGCCGACGGGGCTTGCGCTTTCCCGTGAACAAATCGAGAAAATACTTCGTTCCAACCCCGACAACGTGGTGATTGTGGACGAGGCGTACGTCGATTTTGGCGGGGAAACTTGCGTGCCGCTAATAAACGAGTATCCTAATTTGTTGGTAGTGCAGACCTTTTCAAAATCCCGTTCGCTTGCGGGGGCTAGATTGGGATTCGCGGTGGGAAGCGAGGCACTGATTGCCGATCTTACTACCGTGAAATATTCGACGAATCCCTACAACGTAAACCGCATGACGGCGGCGGCAGGGTTGGCGGCGCTGGGAGAGAAGGATTGGTTTAAGGAAAACTGTTTACGTATTTTGGAAAACAGAGAATATACGGCGTCGGTTTTAAAGGAGATGGGGTTTATCGTTTTGGATTCTAAAGCGAACTTCCTGTTTGTAAAATCGAACGAGATCTTTGGAAAAACTTTGTACGAGGAATTGAAAAAACGCGGTGTTTTGGTGCGGTGGTTTCACGGGGAGAGAATACGAGAATTTATCCGCGTAACTATCGGTACGAAGCAACAGATGGAAACGTTTTTGCAAAAGGTAAAAGAAATATTGACGGAGAAAGAAAGATGAGAGAGTCTCAAATCGTTAGAAAGACGGCGGAAACGGATATTTTCCTGCGCTTGAATTTGGATGGCGCAGGGAATTGTTCTACGGACAGCGGCTGTGGTTTTTTGGATCACATGCTGACTTTGTTTGCAAAACATTCGGGCTATGATCTTTCCGTCGTTTGCAAAGGCGACGTGCAGGTGGATTATCACCACACCGTCGAGGATATCGGGATTGCGCTTGGAAAGGCGTTTTTAGAGGCGATTGGCGACAAGCGCGGTATCGTGCGTTATGGCGATACGCTTTTGCCGATGGACGAGGCGTTAATTCGCAGTGCCGTGGACGTTTCAGGCAGAGCGTATTTGGCGATGGATCTACAAATTTCTGCGGCGAAGGTCGGGGATTTTGATACCGAACTTTGCGAGGAGTTCTTCCTTGCGTTCGTACGCGAAGCGAGGGTAACTTTGCACGTTTCGCAGCTTGCGGGAAAAAATGCGCATCATATTATCGAAGGGACGTTTAAGTCGGTGGCAAGAACGCTTGGGAAGGCGACGGCAATCGACGAGAAGAAAAAAGAAGAAATTCCGTCCACGAAAGGGGTATTATAATGGTAGCAATCGTAGATTACGGCGTGGGGAACTTGTTCTCCGTTCGTTCGTCCTTCCAAGCGGTAGGGGCGGAGGCCGTCGTTACCTCGGATAAAGCGGTGATAGAGGCGGCGGATAGGATACTTTTGCCCGGCGTAGGGGCGTTTTCGGACGCGGCGAAAAAACTTGCGGAAAGCGGGCTTGGTTCGATTGTAAAGCAAGAGGCGGAAAAGGGCAAGCCGCTTATGGGGATATGTCTTGGTATGCAATTGCTGTTTGAACGGAGCTTCGAGTACGGCTGTTTCGAGGGGCTTGGGCTTTTGCGAGGGGACGTCGTGCCGATGCAGGGATATATCAACGAGGATTTGAAAGTGCCGCATATCGGTTGGAACGCTTTGCGGTTTGTGAAAAAGCACCCGTTGTTTGCGTATTGCAAAGAGGGAGAGCACGTGTATTTTGTACATTCGTATTTTGCCAGCCGTTGCGAACAAGACGTTGTGGCGGTTACGGAATACGGAAAAGAACTGACGGCGGCGGTTGCGAAAGGGAACGTGATGGGGTGTCAATTTCACCCTGAAAAAAGCGGCGACGTAGGGTTGAATATTTTACGGGCGTTTTGCGAACTGTAAACGAACCGTAAACGGGCTATAAGCAAGGAAAAGAGGAGAGAGATATGAAGATATTTCCTGCAATCGATTTGTACGGACAAAAGGCGGTGCGGCTGTATAAGGGCGATTACGCGCAAATGACGGTGTATAGCGACGACCCCGTTGCCGTGGCGAAGGATTTCGAGGCGCAGGGCGCACAAGCGGTGCATATCGTCGATTTGGAGGGCGCAAAATTGGGCGTGCCCGCGCACTTGGAAACGGTGCGAAAAATTGCTAAAAATACGAGCCTATTTATAGAAATCGGCGGTGGGATACGGGATATGCAAACGGTGGAAAAGTATCTTGGCTGCGGTGCGGATCGGGTGATTCTTGGTACGGCGGCGGTAACGGACGAGGCGTTTTTAAAAACGGCGTTGGAAAGGTATAAAGAAAAAATTGCCGTCGGTGCGGATATTGCCGAGGGAAAGATTGCTATCAAAGGCTGGTTAGAGAAATCCGAGTATACCGTGGATGGATTCTTTTCAAAAATGCAGACTTTGGGAGTAAAGACGGTAATTTGCACGGATATTTCTAAAGACGGGGCAATGAAAGGAACGAATTTGGCGTTGTACAAGGAACTCTCTTCGCGTTACGGGGTGGATATCGTGGCTTCGGGCGGCGTTTCGTCAATAGAGGACGTGGAGGCGCTTGCCGCAATGGGGATTTACGGCGCGATTATAGGAAAAGCCTATTATATCGGCGCAATCGATTTAAAAAAGGCAATCGAGGTGGCGAAATGATTACGAAACGAATAATTCCCTGCCTGGACGTCAAGGACGGAAGGGTAGTGAAAGGGGTGCAATTCGAAGGGCTGCGCGAGGTTGCTTCGCCGATCGAGTTGGCGAAGTTTTATTCCTCTTGCGGCGCGGACGAGTTGGTGTTTTACGATATTACGGCGTCGGCGGAAGGCAGGGCGTTGTTTACCGATATTTTGCGGGAAACGGCAAGTCAGGTGTTTATTCCGTTTACCGTGGGCGGAGGAATTCGCAGTGTGGAGGATTTTGAACGGGTGCTTTCTTGCGGCGCGGATAAAGTGAGCGTCAATTCGGGCGCGATTGCAAATCCTGCGCTTATCGGGGAGGCGGCGAAAAAATACGGAAACCAATGCGTGGTGATTTCCGCCGATATCAAGCGGGTAAACGGCGCGTTTCACGTCTTTGCCAAAGGCGGGCGCGTAGATACGGGCAAAGACGCAATCGATTGGATTGTGCGTTGCGTGGGCAACGGCGCAGGCGAAGTCGTCGTCAATTCCATGGACACGGACGGAGTGAAAAATGGCTTTGATTTAGAACTTTTGGCGAAGGTATGTAACGCGGTGAACGTGCCCGTTATCGCTTCGGGGGGCGCAGGACGGGCGCAGGATTTTGTCGATTTGTTTAAAACGATTCCCACGATAGACGCAGGGTTGGCGGCTTCGGTGTTCCATTTTGGGGAAATTAAAATCAAAGAATTGAAAGGTATGTTGCAGGAAAACGGGATACCCGTTCGGTTATAAAGGAGAGAACGATGTTGAAGATAGAGGATTTGAAGTTTGACGAAAAAGGCTTGATTCCCGCCGTGGTGGTGGACGAAAAAACGAACGAGGTGTTGACGCTTGCGTATATGAACGCGGAAAGCCTAGCGATTACGCTGCAAGAAAAGAAGACTTGTTTTTTTAGTCGCAGCAGACAGTCGCTTTGGAGAAAGGGAGAAACGAGCGGCAATTACCAACGCGTGGTCTCGATTACGGCGGATTGTGATAAAGACGCTTTGGTCGTCGTTGTTGACAAAGAGGGTCCCGCTTGCCATACGGGCAAGGAAAGCTGCTTTTTCCAGCCTTTGTACGTAGGCGAAAGCCGCGCGCCGTTTCGTTTGCGTGGGTTATACGGGCTTTTAATGGAGCGTAAAGAAAAGCTGCCGCAAGGTTCGTATACGAGCTATCTTTTTGAAAAAGGATTGGATAAAATCTTGAAAAAGGTGGGAGAAGAATGTACCGAGGTTATTATCGCGGGTAAAGCCGAGGATAAAAAGGAGACGGTGTACGAAATTGCCGATCTTGTGTATCACGTGTTGGTTTTGATGGCGCAGATGGGAATTACCGTGGACGAAGTAGAAAAAGAATTATCGTCAAGGCACGTGATTGACCACAAAGTCAAGCAGGAAAAAATGGTATAACGAAGAAGAAAAGACGAAAAAACGCTTTCCCAAAAAACGGGAGAGCGTTTTTGTTTTGTTTTTCTATCGCTTTTCTCGATTAAAAGTATCGATTTTTTCGATATTATAAATTTATTCGACAAAAAGAGAATTTATTTCTATATAAAAGAGGAAGAATGATTGACAAAATAAATTTTTTCCGTTAAAATAATAATGTTGTATAAGCAAAATTGGGTCTTAATGTCAAAAAACGGAAACTGAGGAAGAAGATTCGCGGTTTTGCAAGGCAGGAAATAAAAGACAGAGGTTTACTTAATGAGAAAGAAACTTAGGAATGCTTGGATACTTTTGTTGACGGCGTTGGCGGCGTTATTGGTGCTGGCGGGCTGTTCTTTCGGGGAGTCGTTGGAGACGCTGAAAGAAGAGTACAATCTCACGGCGCAGGTTACTTATTACGCAAACGGCGAATTTGCGAAATTTGCTCCCAACAACGAAAAGGAAAAGGATATCTATTATTCGTCCAATTCTCCCGTGTTCGAGATTACGGAAGAGAGCGGGAAGGTTCAGATCGGATATGAAAAGTATATCTTCGACGGTTGGTATCATATCGCAACGGACGACGACGGTAAGTTGATTGAAAACGGCGAATACGAATACGAGGGCGAAATTTTCAAACTCTACGAGCTTGGCGAAAAGGTGGATTTTTCCAAACGCATTCAAGAGGGCGAACATTGGAAGATTGCCGCAAAGTGGAAGAGGGATATCAAGGTGCAGGTGCAATTCGTTTATGAGGCGGACGCGGAAAGAGAGTTTGCAGTAGACACTTCTTCGATCGCCGATAAGGAAAACCCCTTGTTTGGAAAGACCTCGATTAAAACGGGCGAAACCTTGTTCTTTGAAGAATTTGACAATTACAACAAGGTAACGCAAAAATACCTTGAAGGCTCGTTGAAGAAGATTAAATTCTCGGAAGCCGATCCTTGTACGGTGCTTGCGTATTATAGCGACGCGGCTTGCACGCAGCTTTTGGAAGGGGATATCGAAGTATTGCCCAACCAGGAAGAAGATACCGTGATCTACGCCAAGGCAATCGAGGGCAAATGGACGGTGGTTAAAACTTCCGACGACGTAAAGAAAATGATGACGAACCTCTATTCGGGCGAAAGATATTATCTTTTCAACGATATCGAATATACGGGTTCTGCGTTAAAGCCGAGCAACTTCGGTGCGGAATTGCAGGGGAACGGACATACCATTCGCGGCTTGAAATTCGTGGTAGGACAAGACAACAACACGAATTCGATGTTTAAAGACGTTCGTGCGACGGCGATTATGGAAAACGTTTCCTTTGAAGACGTTCGATTAGACGTTACGATGTTTACGCAGCCTGTGGCGCACTACTTTGTATGCAACTCGGTTGCGGACGGAGCGGTTATCAACAACGTTTCCATCCAAGGAAAGATGACGGTTACCGTGCATATGGCGGAAACGGAAATCTCCAACATGAAGGACGGGTTTGACAACGCTTTGTTCGGCGGCTTTGATAACGACGCGGCGTACTACGCGCAGTATCCTAACGGATTTACGGTGGTAGGAAATCCTGCAGACTTTATTGAAATTATTAGAAATTATTAAACTTTGAAAAACAAACGGAGGACATATATATGAATAAATCAGTAAGAAGAATTGCTTGCTTGGCACTGACTTCCTTGATGGCGTTTTCGGTAACGGCGTGCGGAGATTCGGATGACCCTACTCCCGGCCCTAATCAAGCACAACAGTACAATACGGAAACCCGTCCCTTGGTTATGGCGACGGACGCGTTGGACGGAAACTTTAACCCCTTCTTCGCAACGTCTGCACCCGATAACACGGTTATCGGTATGACCCAGCTTGGTATGCTTTCGACGGATAGAGACGGGAAACCCCTCTGCGGCGAGAACGAAGATACCGTTGCGCTTGCGTACAAGCAAACGATGCTTTTGGAAGACGGAAAAACGGCGACGGAAAACGCTTCGCAAGCGGCGTATACCGAATATTCGTTCATTATTAAGAACGATATCAAATTCAGCGACGGCGTAGCGTTGACGATTAAGGACGTACTCTTTAACCTTTACGTTTACCTTGACCCTATGTACATGGGTTCGTCTACCATCTATTCGACGGATATCGTAGGTTTGAAGGCTTACCGTGCGCAGGATATTCGAATGGAAAACGCAACCGAAGCACAAATTCAGGCGATTTTCTACGACGCAGCGGATACCCGTTTGAACAATTTGAAAGAATACTTAAAGGGCGACGAGGACGCGACCTCGCAGATTTTGAAGGATAAAGAAACGGCACTTCGACTTTTCAAAGAAGAATTGGATACCGACTGGACGAACAGCCAAGGACAGCTTGAAAGCTTTGAGGAAAATTATACCTTCGACCAAGATTGGCAGGTATATCTTTACAACGAAGGTCTTATTTCGAAAGAATACGACACGCTTGGCAACGAAAAGAAAGACGCCGACGGTAAATATATTACCAACATCGACGCAGATCCCGACCATACCATCAACGTAGCCATGGAAGAAGCGTTGACGGCAGAAAAAATCGCGGCGGAAATGGAAGCAAGCGGTTGCGACGAAGCGACGGCTATCAATAACTTGGCAAAACCTGTTGCTACCGAGTTGGCGTACAGAAGATGGACGACGACGGATATGGATCTTTACCGCGTATTGCTGATGTTCGCAACGGGTACGAACGCTCGTGAAGAATTTGCGGCAGAGGAAAAGGACGCGTACTATAAAGAATCCACGTCGGATAAGATTGAAGATATCAGCGGTATTACGACCTCGAAAACGAGCGTGGATTTCAACGGCAAGTCCCTTGGCAAAGAACACGACGTTTTGAATATTCGTATTTATAAAATCGACCCCAAAGCAATTTGGAACTTCTCCTTCGGTGTAGCGCCCATGCACTACTATTCGAACAGAGATGCGATTGAAAACACGAAATACGGCGTAAAATTCAGTGATAAGAACTTCTTCGATAACGTATTGAAGGATCCTGCAAAGAGCGGTTTGCCCGTAGGCGCAGGCGTGTATAAGGCAAGCAGCTTGGACGGTTCGGCTCCTGATAAGAGTGATTTCTATAACAACAACTGGGTATATTTTGAACGCAACAACTATTTTGACAGTGTTGGCGATAAAATTACCAACGCAAAGATTAAATATCTTCGCTTTAAGGTAGTTAGCTCGGATAAGATCGTTACGGCTTTGGAAACGGGCGAAATCGACTATGCACAGCCCAACGCAAGCGCAGATAACTATAACAAGCTTGCCGATATTACCAAATTGTATTCGATTGACTATAAGACGAACGGTTACGGTTACGTTGGTATCAATCCTAAGCACATTCCTGACGTTGCAGTACGTAGAGCAATTATGATGTCGATGGATACCAGATCTTTGATCGGTACCTATTACGGCGGTACGTTGGCTACCTCCATTTATAGACCGATGTCTACGGAAAGCTGGGCATATCCCGAAGGTGTTGAGGAATATTACGAATTCACCAATAGTAATAGAAACAAAATCAGAGAAATGGTAGAAAGCGCAGGCTGGAAACTGAAAGGGGATAAATATTATAAAGACGGTCAGCAGTTGAAGTTTACCTTCACGATTGCAGGCGACAGCGAAGACCACCCTGCATACGATATGTTCAACGAAGCGAAGAAGTTCTTGGATAGCTGCGGTTTTGAAATCTCCGTACAGACGGACGTTCGCGCACTCGCAAAATTGGCGACCGGCGATTTGCAGGTATGGGCAGCAGCTTGGTCCTCGACGGTTGACCCCGACATGTATCAGGTTTACCACAAAGACTCCAACGCAACCAGCACGAAGAACTGGGGCTACGATGCAATCAAGGCAGATAAAATTAAGTATGCTTACGAATGGAGCATCATCGAAGCGTTGAGCGAAAAGATTGATTTGGCGAGAGAATCGCTTGACAACCGTAAGGGCGGCGAACGTGCACAGATCTATGCGGAAGCGCTTGACCTTGTTATGGATCTTGCCGTTGAATTCCCTACCTATCAGAGAAACGACCTCGTCGTAGTAAATAAGGAAGTAGTTAACATTGCAACCATCAACATGAACGCAAACTGCTACGAAAGCGTAATCGATAGATTGTGGGAAGTAAACTACAAGTAATTAATTCCTTTTTGTAACCTTTATACAATATAAAAATAATAAAGAAAAAGTGAAGTAAAACAGATGTTAAAATACTGTATAAAAAGACTTTTGCTTTCCGTGCTGATTCTCTTTGGCGTATCCTTGATTATTTACGTCTTGGTACGCCTAATGCCGGGCGGCTATATTGAACAAATGGCTAGCACCATGGCGCAGAACTCGGGCGGGGATCAATTGAAAATTGAAGCAGACCTTCGGGCGTATTACGGCTTGGACGGGTCGATACTTTCCGGGTATTGGAATTGGTTGACCTCTTTCCTTTCGGGGGATTTTGGTACGTCCATCGTAAAAAATCAGCCCGTAGAAGAAATTATCTTCGAAAACATGGGCGTATCGTTTACGATTGCGTTCGTGGCGTTGATTTTAGAGCTGTTAATCGCAATTCCCTTGGGTATCAAGTGTGCCGTCAACCAGTACGGCAAGCTTGACTATGCGGCGACGGTGTTTACGATGATCGGTATTTCCTTCCCGACCTTCTTCCTTGGGAACATCTTGATTAAATTCCTTGCGGTGGACCTTGGCTGGTTCCCTGCAACGGGGTTGAATTCGAGCTTGGAAACGGGGGTAGATTGGTGGACGAAGTTCGGCGATACCCTTTGGCATCTTATTTTGCCGATGTTCGTACTCGTCGTACTCAATATCGGTGCTTGGATGCGTTATACGCGTACGAATACCTTGGAAGTGTTGAACGCCGATTATATCCGTACGGCGCGCGCAAAGGGGCTTTCGGAAAAATCCGTCGTTTATAAGCACGTATTTAGAAATACGCTTATTCCGCTCGTAACCTTGCTTGCAGGGACGTTGCCCTCGCTCTTTGGCGGCGCGATGATTACGGAAACGGTATTCGGTATCCCTGGTATCGGTAAGACTGCCTACGATTTGATGCAGGCGGGCGATATTCCGTTTATCATGGGCTATAATATGTTCATTGCATTCTTGACCGTCGTTGGGATTTTGTTGACGGATATCATGTACGCGATTGTCGATCCTCGCGTAAAATTGGCTTAAGGAGGAAAGTATGGCAGAAGATAAGAAATTGATTTCCTCTTTGGCAAAAAGCGAGGATGCGGAAGTAAAAACCGCGGAAGAACAAGAGGATTTGCACGGGGAAAATTTGAACGACCGCGTACGGGTGCTTTCGCCCGGTATGATGGTTGCAAAGCGTTTTTTCCGTTCGAAACTTTCCGTTATCGGTTTGACGATTTTGGTGATTTTGTTCTTGTTCTCCTTCTTAGGTCCGGTATTTTCGCCTTGGCACGGCAACGGAGAACGCATAAAGGATAACACGCCCTCGGAAATTATCGTGTATAGCCGTATCGACTACGTTATCGACGGAGAGGAGTATTCGGCGTTTGATATTTCGACCAGTACCTCTACCTATAATTCGCGTGCAGATATGAGCTTGGAACACTTACTTGGTACGGATACGTACGGGTACGACTTGTTCACCGATTTGATGCTCGGTGGTAGGGTATCCTTGACTATCGGGTTCGTCGTCATCTTCTTGGAGGCGATTATCGGGATTATTTTAGGCGGTCTATCCGGCTTCTTTGGTGGTTGGGTGGATAACCTAATTATGCGTATCGTCGATATTTTAAGTTGTATTCCTTCCCTGCCTATTATGTTGATTCTGTCCGTTATTTTGGACGAATTGGGGGTAACAGGTATGGGACGACTGTATTATCTGATGGGGGTACTAACCTTGATCGGATGGACGGGGATTGCCCGTATCGTGCGCGGTCAGATTTTGTCTTTGCGCGAGCAGGAGTTTATGTTGGCGGCGAAATGCGCGGGCTTGTCCACGCGTAGAAAGATATTTAAGCATCTGCTTCCCAACGTTATGCCGCAGCTTATCGTTTCGATGACGATGGGGCTTGGCAGCATTATTTTGACGGAAGCAACGCTTGGGTATTTGGGCTTGGGCGCGCCTTTGGGTACGCCGACTTGGGGCTCGATGATCAACGCGGCAAACAACTCGATTTTGATGCAAGATTATCCCAATTTCTGGCTCCCGCCCGGAATTTGTATCACGTTGGCTATTTTGGCGTTCAACTTCGTCGGCGACGGGTTGCGCGACGCATTTGACCCGAAGATGAAGAGGTGAGAACGATGTCCGAAGAAAAAAAGACGAAAAAATCTCATTATATCAGCGGTAGAGAATCGCGTAAAATTGCTAAGCAGAACATAAAAGTAACGAAAGCCTTTGAAAAGGAAAAGAAACGTAAGAAGGCAGAAAGCGAATATCTTACGGAAATGAAAGATTCGAAGAATATTATCGAATTTGACAACCTGCATACCTATTTCTATACGGACACGGGGGTTGTCAAAGCGGTAAACGGGGTTAGTTTTTCCATTCCCGCGGGTTCGACGGTCGGCGTTGTCGGCGAGTCGGGCTGCGGTAAGAGTGTAACCTCTCTTTCCTTGATGCGTTTGGTGCAAGGACCTGCGGGTCAGATTACCGACGGGGCGATTCGTTTCCGTACCAATGCGTTCCGTTTGGATGAAAAAGGGAAGAAAATTCCCGTATACGAAACGGAAGAGGTAAACGGCGAAACGGTTGTAAAGAAGGATAAAAAGGGCAAACCTATCCGTAAGAAAAACGAACTTGGCGGCTATCTTTACGAGATGGACGAAAAGGTATACGACATTGCAAAAATGCCGATGGATACCATGCGTACCATTCGCGGCAGAGAAATTGCGATGATTTTCCAAGAACCCATGACTTCGCTCAACCCCGTATTTACCATCGGGAATCAGTTGGACGAAGTAGCGTTCTTGCATATCGAAGGCATTTCGAAAGCGGACGCGAAAAAGCGTAGCATTGAAATGTTGGAGCTTGTCGGTATTGCGGATCCGAAAGGGGTATATAAGAAATTCCCGCACGAGCTTTCGGGCGGTATGCGTCAGCGTGTTATGATCGCGATGGCGTTATTGTGCAATCCCCGTTTGATTATCGCAGACGAACCGACGACGGCGCTCGACGTTACCATTCAGGCGCAGATTTTGGATTTGCTTCGTGAAATCAAGGATAAAATCAGCGGCTCGATTATGTTGATTACGCACGATTTGGGCGTAGTTGCGGAGATGGCGGATTTCGTTGTCGTTATGTATGCTGGCAAAGTGATTGAAATGGGTACGACGGAAGATATTTTCGATAATCCTTTGCATCCGTATACGATTGGTTTGCAAAAGAGCAAGCCGACGGTAGACGGGGACGTGGAATCTTTGTATTGTATTCCCGGATTCGTTCCCAATCCTATCAATATGCCCAACTACTGTTATTTCCGCGATAGATGCGATAGGTGCCGTAAAGAATGTGCGGGCGATTATCCCCATCTTATCAAAGTTTCCGATACGCATAGCGTAGCTTGTTATCTGTATAAAGACGAGGCGATAACCGCCGAAGCTGAAACGGTAAAGGAAGAAGTATGAAAATCAGTGAATTACAAAATCAAGCAAAACTGTTTGTAGAACAAAACCGCGCGTCGATTAAGAAAAACGACGTGGATTTCGTTCTGCCTTCGAACGCGAAACGGTATGCTACCTATTTGAAAGCGGAGTGCCTGCGCGCAGGCGCAAAGAGTGTAAATATCACCTTTTTCGAATGCGGTGAAAGCGACGACGAAATCTTGTTGAAGGTTAAAGACTTGAAAAAGTATTTCGTCGTAAACAAAAATCTCTTTGGAAAGCCTACGGCGTATTTGAAAGCGGTTGATAACGTTTCGTTTACCTTAAAGCGTGGTAAAACGTTGGGTATCGTTGGCGAATCGGGCTGCGGTAAGACTACCATGGGCCGTACGATTTTGCGCTTATACGACGTAACGGGCGGCGAAGTCCTTTTCAACGGCGAGGACGTTTCGAAAATTTCCGATAAGGAATTTAATAAACTCCGTCCGAATATGCAGATGATTTTCCAAGACCCGTACGCAAGTCTTTCTCCCCGTATGACGGTCGGGGAAATTATCGGTGAGGCGGCTCGTGAACACGGGCTCGTCAGCAAGAAGGATTTCCGTGAGTACGTTTTGGGCGTTATGAAAATGTGCGGTTTGCAACCCCATTATTTCGATCGTTACCCGCACGAGTTTTCGGGCGGTCAGCGTCAGCGTATCTGTATTGCCCGTGCCTTGGCGTTAAAACCCGAATTAGTCGTTTGCGACGAGCCCGTTTCTGCGCTCGACGTATCGATTCAGGCACAGATTATCAATATGCTGAAGGAATTACAGCAAGAACTTGGCTTGACTTATATTTTTATTTCGCACGACTTGTCGGTCGTAAAGCATATTTCCGACGACGTTGGGGTTATGTATTTGGGCAGCATGGTCGAATACGGTTCGAAAGCGCGTATCTTTGACAACACCTTGCACCCTTACACCAAGGCGTTGTTCTCCGCCGTGCCCGTTCCCAACCCGCACGTGAAGATGAACCGCGTAATTTTGAAAGGGGATATTCCTTCCCCCGTCAATCCGCCGAAGGGCTGTAAATTCCATACCCGCTGCGAACAGTGTATGGAAATTTGTAAAAAGATTCCGCCTATGTACAAAGAGGTAGAAGAAGGGCATTTCTGCGCTTGCCATCTTTATGCAACGGAAGAAGAAAAGGAAGCGCTTTTAAAAGAGCACGGCGTAACACTTGAAAACGCCTGATTTTAGACGGGTTTACTTGGGTGTTGATTGGCGAATCTATGAAGAAAGAAAAGCGAGAAAAGAAGAAAAAATATCGGGATAATTTCGATGATGAAACTACGTTTGCCAATATGAACGTGGAAGGGTTTCATTGGTACGACCCCCATCGGAAGAATAGAAAGAAAGAAAAAACCGATATTTCAAGAAAAGAATATTGGGCGATGGTACGCGGGGCTTTCCGCGCGATGTGGCCGATGTTCGTGTGCCTTATCGCAGGCGGGATATTGATGTGGCTGCTTGCGTATCTTTGGCTGACCTAAAAACAAAAACGCTCCGTTTTCGGGGCGTTTTTCGTCTACTTTGTTGGTTATATTAAGGTTGGCGTTGGGCTATAATTTTACCCGTGGAACCGTTGACGAGAAAGGCGTTTACGTTGCCTTCTCTATCGATAACGCCTACGTAATAATAACAAGCGTCTTCAAAAAGTAGGCGAATATAAATTTCGCCCTGAAACCCATATTTATCCGTCATTATGGCGAATAATTCTTCGTTTTCATTTCGTACGATTTCGAGGATTTGCTTTGAGGGAAGAAGGGACGAATTAACGACGGAAAGGGCGTTCAACTCGACCCTGCTATCCCCGTATTCGATAACGCAGGGCAACGAGGCGCATTGAGATATATCCAAAGCGCAGGAAAAATAATATTCGCATTTGACGTTGTCGTACGACATATCCCCGCCGTATTCTTTATCCTTATAACGGAAAGTGATATGATAGTTTTCCGCTCCGTTTGGGGCAAGCAAACGCACTTCGCAGCGATTGGTCGCTTCGTGGGGGATCCCGTCTGCGGCGTAGGGATATTCTTTAAGAAGCGCGTAGACTTTTAAGGAAAAATCTTCCGTTTCCGCCAACAAAATATTGCTTCGAAGTTCGGATACGTAGGAAAAATAATCAATTTCCTTTTTACAGCCCGTAAGAAGGAAAAGAGAAATTGCCGATAGAATCAGACAAAGCGCTTTGATAAGGGTTACAAGCAAGAAACGATTCGATTTGGGGGTAAAAAAAGCTCTCATACTTCATCATATTAAAAAAAGAACGAAAACATACCAAACAAATTTGTTTTATACAGTTGATTTTTTAGTTTTAATGTGATAAAATAGTATAAATACAATGGGAGGAGTGGACTATGGGCGTGGATAAAGTGATTTTAAAAGCTTTTCTCAGCACGCTCGGGGCGGCTCTTGCCTTGATGGTTTTTCTTATTGCAGGGATTTCTTTGCTTTTCCCGCAATCGATGATGAAGATTACCTACAATTTAGGTATGGAAGAAACGGCGGTCTTTTTTGCCGAAGCTTCTTATTCTCGTACGGACGAGGTATACTATATCGCTTATGCGACCGAGGTCGCTATTCAAGACGATAATCAGGAAAAGATAGTCGAATGCGGACAGCAATTTATTGCGGATGAAAAATTTGCGTCTTATTGTCAAGAAAAGAATAAGGGTGTAACAGACGACGTTGCAGGATACGACCAGTATATTTACGGACGAGTCTGTATCGCAAAATATGAAAGCGGGGATAAAAAAGGAGCGGTTACGCTTGCTTTTGAAGGGATTGGAAAGAGTTTTCCTCGCAATAACGCGGTCGTGGCGGTGTTGATCCAAGCAATCAAAGCGAAGGATAGCGACACGGTAGCGACGATAAAGGAAAAGATGGAACAACTCAAAACGGAGCTTGTCGGGGATACCTCCTATTTGGACGAGGTTTTGGGGCTTTAATTTAGGAAACGGGAGACGCCAAGGGCGCGTCGACGTTGCAGTTAAGTGTGATAAAAAAGTTTTTATATATACAAGGAGAAGAATCTTATGAGCAGCAGAATTGTAAAAGAAGGATTGACGTTTGACGACGTTCTTTTGATTCCGCAGGCATCCAACATTTTGCCCAACGACGTATCGCTGAAAACCAAGCTTACGGATAAGATTACGTTGAACTTGCCTTTGGTGAGTGCGGCAATGGATACGGTTACCGAAAGTCGCATGGCGATTGCTATGGCGCGTGAAGGCGGTATGGGCTTTATCCATAAGAATATGTCGATTGAAGAGCAGGCAAACGAGGTTGACAGAGTAAAACGCAGCGAACACGGCGTTATTACCGACCCGTTCTTCCTCTATCCCGACAATCTTGTGAAAGACGCCGTTGCTTTGATGGAAAAATACCGTATCAGCGGTGTTCCTATTACCACGCCCGACAAAAAGCTCGTCGGTATTTTGACCAACCGCGATCTTCGTTTTGAAAGCAATTACGAACAGCCCATTTCGAACATCATGACGAAAGAAGGGCTCGTTACTGCGCCCGTAGGGACGTCCTTGGCGGATGCGCAAAAGATTCTTGGAAAACACAGAATTGAAAAATTGCCCATCGTAGACGAAAAAGGCTATTTGAAAGGGCTTATTACGATTAAAGATATCGAAAAATCTATTCAATATCCCAATTCGGCGCGTGATGCGAACGGTAGATTGCTCGTTGGTGCGGCAGTCGGCGTTGCGGGTGGTACGTTGGAAAGAATTGCGGCACTTATCGAAGCGCGCGCAGACGTTATTACCATCGATACGGCGCACGGTCATTCGGCAGGCGTTTTGAAACGCGTGGAAGAAGTTCGTGCGAAGTTCCCGAACATCACCCTCGTGGCAGGGAACGTTGCGACGGCGGCTGCAACGGAAGCGCTTATTAAATCGGGTGCTGACGTTGTAAAGGTTGGTATCGGTCCTGGATCGATTTGTACGACCCGTGTCGTTGCAGGTATCGGCGTACCGCAGCTTACGGCGATTATGGATTGCGCGGAAATGGCAGATAAGCTTGGCAAGCGTATTATTGCAGACGGCGGTATCAAGTACAGCGGCGATATCGTAAAAGCTTTGGCGGCAGGCGGCAGCGCGGTTATGGTTGGTTCTATGTTGGCTGGTACGTTGGAAAGCCCCGGCGAAGTAGAATTGTATCAAGGCAGAAGTTATA